>JAAYFA010000190.1 GCA_012728445.1 Clostridiales bacterium
CGGATATGCCCAGTGCGCGGATGACAACAATGTGCCTCTGATTGACAACCTGCTTTTCCCACAATGGAGCGAGGAGACAATGGCGGACTATGACAAATATCGCGAACATATTTATGACCGTCTTTCGAATATCCCGGAGGGTATTTCCGAAACCTTTATTCATCCATCCTTTGAAAGTGATGAGCTTAAAGGCATAACAGCCCTTTGGCGCACCCGCGTGTGGGAACATAAGCTGTTTGCAGACCCCAAAACAAGGCAGCATCTGGAAAGCAAGGGCATCAAATACATCAATTACCACGATGTCGTCAAAATCCGCGCTCAACAAAAAAACGGCTGAGCCAATAGTTTGTGAAAAATTCAAAACTACGAAAGGGTTATCTTGAATATGAAAAATAAAGTCTTTTTAATAGGCAATGCTCATCTTGACCAGGTTTGGCTTTGGCGTAAAACCGAAGGTTTCGCAGAAATTAAATCTACCTTCCGTTCGGCACTTGAACGGATGAATGAATTTCCTGATTATGTGTTCACCTGCTCCTCCGCATCCTACTACAAGTGGATTGAGGAAAGCGAGCCGGAGATGTTTGAGGAAATTAAGCGGCGCGTTGCCGAAGGACGCTGGGCTATAGCGGGCGGTATGTGGGTACAGCCGGACTGCAATATCCCTTCCGGCGAAGGTTTTGCAAGGCATATGCTATACTCGCAACGGTACTATAAAGAAAAATTCGGTCAAATCTGTAAGTTCGGCTACAATGTGGATTCGTTCGGTCACAACGGTATGTTGCCGCAGCTGTTAAAGCACGGCGGTATGGATGCTTATGTCTTTATGCGCCCCGATAAGACTGAAAACGCAAATTTGCCCACGGGGCTTTTCAATTGGCATTCACCGGATGGAAGCACGGCATTGACTTACAGGCTTACCACAGGGTACGGGACCGGTCCTGCTTCATCGCACGGCGAAATTGCGCTTGAAATACATGAGATGGCTGAGCAGCTTGATAGCCCCCTTATGGGCTTTTACGGTGTGGGCAACCACGGCGGCGGCCCAACGGTACGCCACCTCACTGCGCTTGAAAAAGTGGTTAAAGATAATGAGGACGCAATCTGTTTTGCAGGACCTTTGGACTACTTTGAACATGTTCGCAAAACGGTTGAAACTTCGGCTCTGCCAACCGTAAAAGGCGATTTGCAACACCACGCCAGTGGCTGCTATGCCGCCAACAGCACCGTCAAACAAAAAAACCGCAAATCGGAAAATCTGCTCCTTACAGCAGAAAAATACGATTGGCTTTCCAACAAACTGACCGGTTCAAAATTTCATACGAAAGCGTTGACCTATGCGTGGGAAAAAGTGATGTTCAACCACTTCCACGATATCCTTGCCGGTTGTTCTATCCGCAGTGCGTTTGAGGAGGCATATAATTCCTACGGCTATGCTTGTGACACCGCGTGGGAAGCGGGCAACTTCGCAATGCAGCGGATATCTTGGCGCGTCAACACGAAGAACTTATTCAACATGCCCGGCAAAGAAAACGGCGCCGCTTTGTTTGCGGGCAGTGGCGAAGGCGAACCCTCCGTCGTGTTCAACCCGCATTCCTTCCCTGTCAAAGCATCCGCATATATTCCTTACATTTCTCAAAGCGTTTGTGATGACAAAGGCAATCCGGTACCCTTCCAAATAGTGCGTGCGGAAAAAACCAATGGCGATGAATTATATGAGACCATGATTATGGCCGAGGTTCCGGCGCTCGGTTGGGCTACGCATTATGTCTACAGGAAGAGTGAACCGCTCAATCCCGAGGTTGCTAAAGTCAAAGCGGATGAGAGCACACTTGAGAATGATTTGGTTAAAATTGAATTTGATAAACATACAGGCTGGATAAATAGCTATTATGACAAGACCGCGAAAAAAGAACTGGCCCGAGCGCCCTTTGCTAAGCCGATTCTTATAAGGGATGACCAAACGGACACCTGGTCGCATGCTGTTTACGAGTTCCGTGAGGAATTGGGCGCCTTTACAGACGCAACCCTGCAAGTTATTGAAAACGGCCCGCTTCGTGCGGCTGTCAGAGTCATCAGCTATTATAATAAGTCCACGCTGACGCAGGACTTTACCCTTTATGCCGACAGTAAAGAGCTGGAAGTTCGCGGGTTCTTAAATTTCGGCGAGCAGTTTAAAATACTCAAACTTTCCTTCCCGGTTACGCAGAGTAATTCAAAGGTTACTTATTCTATGGCATACGGTTTTATCTCAAAACCCGCCAATGGGGAAGAAGAGCATGCCCACCGCTGGATTGACGTGTCCGATGACAGCGGAGCGGGCATGGCCTTGATTAATGACGGTAAATATAGCTTTGATGTTAAAGATAACGACATGCGCATGACCGTGGCGCGGGGCTGTGGTTTTGCCGACCACTTCGGCTTGCGCGACGACCGCATGCAGTTCCAAGACCAAGGCGAGCAGTTCTTTAACTATGTGCTTTTGCCCCACGACACCGCCGATTTCGCTCCGATTGTAAAAAGAGCGGCACTACTCAATCAGCCGCTTGACCTTGTGCGTGAAACCCATCACGACGGTCCGCTTGCAACAGGTTTTGAAGGTATTAAGATATCCGCAGACAATTGCGTGGCAGAGGCCATCAAACAGTCCGAAGACGGCAGCGGCACAATCATCCGCCTGTACGAAACGGCGGGGCGTCCAACCGATGTAAAAATTGAAATACCGATGCTCAATACCACTTTCAGTACTTCCTTTAAACCGCAAGAAATCAAGACGTTCCTGATTGTCGAAGAGGATGGCGAAGTGAAAGAGGTCAGTTTCCTAGAGTGGTAACTTATAACCGATTGCGAAACAAGTTTTTTAAATAGGGTAGAGCCTTCCCAAATTTGGCAAGGGCTCTGCTCTTGCCAAATTCTCGCAATCGGCTGAGATGTTTATTAATCGGAGGTCAAAACGCCATGTCTAAACGCAGATATCTTATTAAAATTTCGGCGATAGCTTGTGCCCTAGCATTACTTTTTCCCCTTGTCTCTTTCGGGTATTTCGACAAGACAGAGGCATTCCCCGCATCGCAAAGCAAAACCGAAATCGTTGCAGTAAAAACGAATACTTCACCCCAGCCGGCTGCGCCTTTGGAAAACGTTGTTTACAACGACAAAATTCCGGAGGCAAAAGCGCTGGCCGTTCTTGACGACACTTGCCAACCGGAAGAACAGACAAAGTCGCCCAATGAGGAAACTTACGCTGTAACCGAAGATACTGTTAACGCAGTAAAAGCGGGTGAATCATCAAAAGGCAACCCAATCGACAGCATAAAATCGTTTCTTGCTTTGTATGAGGCGGGCATCAACAACCTGAATGTTTACCTTGTTGATGTGGGCGATGGGCTTCAAGAGATTGCGGCGGACTATGATAACGACCTTGGCGAAAAATATGTTTTCAAGTCCGGCATTTATTACGATGCGGCCAACCTGCTCCTTTATGGTAAAGACGATACTGGCATTTTTGCACTCGGGTTTGATTTTGATATCGGCCAACTGACCATTTATGCGGCGGATAATGGATGGAACAGAGAGATGGGTTTTTGCAGTCTTTATGATGTGTTGGCGCCGCTTATTAATTATGACTATTTAACGACCCGAGTAAAATTCAGCTATGCTGATAAGGACTGGATGATTCAGTTTTGGAAGGGCCGCTATATTATTGCCATGGGCGGGGAAGTCGGTAGTTATTACAAACCGAAGGATAGGCTGATCGATTTTTACGACTGCGCAGATGATGAACACCGTCTGCCGATTTCCATGCGGTTACTCAAGGGCAACAAAGTTCTTTTTGAACGAGAAATGTTAAACTGTTGGTGGCAGTCCGGATTTAATCTGGGGTTGATATACTTGCCGATACAGTTGACATTGGAAAGCACACTTGTCTTCCCCAACGACACGATGCGAGATGCCTTCACACAAGCAGCAAACCGGTTAGTCTGCACGGGCTTTACTTATACGGTTGACGGGCTTGCGGTGAGTGTTGCTTGGTAGCGAAAAAATGGGATGCACACGGAAGAACATCCCCAAATAGGGTAAATCAAAAAAAGCACCGCTAGAGTTAAAATCTCTAGCGGTGCTTTTGGTTATTGCAACGGACTAACAAGTGTATCTATCGGTACAGGTATAACAAGTATTGAGGAAATTGCATTTATCAGCACCGGTTTGACAAGTGTGACTATTCCAAACAGTGTAGAGGCCTTGAACTATAGTGTGTTCCAAAACTGTAGCGATTTAGAGATTGCAGTCATTGGCTCAGCCATTATAAGCGTTGGGAACAGCGTTTTTTTCAGGCTGTAGTAGTTTGATAAGCATAACGATCCCGAACAATGTGACGAGCATTGGATATGCTGTATTTGATGGTTGTAGTTCTTTGGAAAGCGTTAACTTTGCTACAGTGTTGACGGAAATCCCGGTTCGATTTGTATTCTTATTTTATTAAACTCACCAGTGTGTGCTCAAACCTTTTATCCTGCTC
>JAAYFA010000093.1 GCA_012728445.1 Clostridiales bacterium
CAACATGGGTACGAGCCATTTCCACTATTATTATGACGGTCAGCTGCAGGAAATGCGCCTGGTTGCCGTGGCGGACATCGACCCCGAACGGTTTGAAACAGTGACGGATGCCCTGCCTAATGTGCTGTGCTTTAACACGGCGGAAGAACTTATGGACAGCGGCACTTGCGACGCGGTGGTTATCGCAACACCCCACTATTTCCACCCGGAATATACGATGCTCGCACTTGAAAAAGGGCTGCATGTGTTGACAGAAAAACCGGCCGGCGTGTACACCAAAAAGGTAAGGGAAGCCAATGAGGCGGCGGCAAAGAGCGACAAGGTCTATGCCATTATGTACAACCAGCGCACCAACTGCCTCTACCGCAAGCTCAGGGAAGTGGTGCAAAGCGGGGAGCTTGGCGAAATCCGCCGAGTGAACTGGATTATTACCGACTGGTACCGCACGCAGTCTTATTACAATTCCGGCGGCTGGCGCGCGACTTGGGCGGGCGAAGGCGGCGGCGTTCTACTCAACCAGTGCCCGCACAACCTAGATTTATGGCAGTGGATTTGCGGCATGCCGTCCAAAATTCGGGCATTCTGCCACGAGGGCAAATGGCACGATATTGAGGTTGAAGACGATGTGACTATTTACGCGGAGTACCCGAACGGCGCGACCGGTGTATTTATTACCTCCACCGGTGACGCACCGGGCACCAACCGCTTGGAGATAACGATGGACAAAGGACATATCGTATGCGAAAACAACGAGTTAAAACTCTATGAATTGGAAATTCCAACCAGCGAGCACTGCTCCGGGGCAGCAGGCGGTTTTGGTAAGCCCAAAGGCGCCTGGCGGACGCTTGAAACAGACGGATGGAATCCGCAGCATACCGGTGTTCTAAACGCGTTCGCGGCGAACATCTTACGCGGGGAACCGCTTGTCGGCAGGGGCGAAGAAGGCATTAACGGACTGATGATCTCGAATGCTGCCCACTTGTCTTCGTGGTTAGACAAGACCGTTGACCTGCCTATTGACGAAGACTTGTTCTACGCCATGCTGCAGGAAAAGATTGCAAACTCCAAGGCGAAACAGGATGTGAAGAAGGCCGTTGCGGCCGATATGACCGATTCGTTTTAATTGGATTCATTGGGGCTCTGCCCGCGTGAAAGGATTATCGACTTGATGAAAAGTTCACTTGTTGGTTGCGGCGGCATATCAGCCGCGCATATAAAGAGTATTCAAGGTAACGGCCAAGCCCGGCTACTATCCGTTGCCGACATAAAAATTGAAAGAGCAAACAAAGTCGCGGCCGAAACCGGTGCCATACCTTATGCAAGCCTTGACGCCATGCTCGATGCCGAAAAACCGGATGTGCTGCATATTTGCACACCGCACTACCTACACACCCCCATGGCGCTGAATGCCCTTGAGCGGGGCATCCATGTCTTGATTGAAAAACCCTGCGCGGTAACCCTGCAAGAGCTTGCGGCCCTGCGCACAGCGCAAAAAAGAACGGGCCTCAAAGTCGGCACTTGTTTTCAAAACCGTTACAATTATTCCGCCTTGCAACTGCAAAAATTACTGCAAGATGAGGAAAAACACGGCAAACTTTTAAGCGCCAGAGGTTTTGTGACTTGGAAGCGGGGTGCTGATTACTATTCGGACGACTGGCACGGTACGCTGGCAAAAGAGTGTGGCGGCGTCTTGATAAATCAGGCGATTCATACGCTGGATATGCTCCAGTTAGTTGCGGGCGGCTTGACGGGCGTCACCGGTCATATTGCCAATGACCACCTGAAGGGCGTTATTGAAGTGGAAGACACCGCATGTGCGATGCTTGAGTTTGCAAGCGGAGCGGGCGGCGTGTTTTACGCAACGGTTGCGTATGCGGCCGATGCGCCGGTGTTTATGGAATTCAAGTGCGAAAAGGCTGTTTTCCGCATAGAGGGCGACAATCTTTATGAAATAAAGAGCGATGGAGAAATAACCGCCATAAAAAGTTTTGAGCCCAAGGACTACCCGGGCAAAGTCTGCTGGGGTACCGGGCATTTGGCTTTAATATGCGATTTTTATGCAAGTATTATAGAAGACAGGCCTTTTGAAATTGACGCCTTTGCCGGCGGCAAGGCTGTAGAAGCCGTGCTAGCTATTTATGAGTCCGCTAAAACCGGCAAGCGCGCGGCGCTTGCGTAAAAAAAGTACCGCCGTCAACGGTTTAAAAAAATGATGGTGTGAAAGGGACGGCTTTCTTACCTCAATACAAAGGAAGGGTTTCATTATGCTCAGTCATGATAATTTAAAGAACAGAGTCGCGGTTATTACCGGAGGTGGGGGAGTACTTTGCAGCGGCTTTGCAAAAGATTTAGCCGCGTTCGGGGTTAAAGTGGCCATTCTCGATTTAAAGCCGGAGGCCGCACAAGCGGTTGCGGATGAGATTAAAGCGAGTGGCGGCACCGCCATAGCAGTGGCTTGCAATGTGCTCGAAAAAGAGAGTCTGGAGCAGGCGAGGCAAACGGTGAACGAGCAGTTCGGCACCTGTGATATATTGGTCAACGGCGCCGGCGGTAACTCGCCCTTAGGCAATACCACAAAAGAAACGTTTGAACCGGGCGATATAAGAGAAAAAGCCCAGGGCGTTAAAACCTTTTTTGACCTAGACCCCGAGGGCATCCAGTTCGTGTTTAATCTAAACTTTTTGGGCACGCTTTTAACAACCCAGACTTTTGCGATTGATATGGTAGACAAACAACATGCCTGTATCTTAAATGTATCCTCTATGAACGCCTACCGCCCGCTGACAAAAATCCCCGCGTACTCGGCGGCCAAAGCCGCGGTTTCAAACTTCACACAGTTTATGGCGGTGCACTTTGCGGATGTCGGCCTTCGTGTCAACGCCTTGGCGCCCGGGTTTTTTGCGACCAATCAAAACAAAACCTTACTCTATAACGAGGACGGTTCGTTAACCCCTCGTTCCGACAAGATTTTATCGCACACGCCGCTAGGCAGGTTCGGTGTGCCGGCGGATTTAACAGGCGCGTTGCTCTTCCTTTGTGATGAAGCATATTCCGGGTTCATCACGGGTGTCATATTGCCGGTGGATGGCGGATTCTCGGCTTTTTCCGGGGTGTAACGGTCTGCGTAGGGAACGTATTGCATACGTTGCGCAAACCGGCAAAGAAAACAATCCGACAAAATAAGAACAATTTCTTCAATCAACCTCGGAACGCATAAAATGCGTTCCCTACAGGAGCGATCATATGATTTTAAACATAAAACAAAAAGAAGAGTGCGCATTTGATTTGGTCTCTCTCGGTGAAGTCATGCTACGCCTGGACCCCGGCGATGCACGCATCAAAACCGCGCGGAGCTTTCGTGCTTGGGAAGGCGGCGGGGAATATAATGTCGCGCGCGGCCTGCGTCGCTGCTTCGGGCTGAAAACGGCTGTTGTCACCGCCCTTGCGGATAACGAGGTCGGTAGGCTCATTGAAGATTTCATCTTGCAAGGCGGGGTGGATACCGCGCTCATACAATGGGCCCCGTATGACGGTATCGGCCGGAACGTGCGCAATGCCTTGAACTTTACCGAACGTGGGTTTGGCGTAAGGGGCGCTGTTGGTGTTTCCGACAGAGGCAACTCGGCCGCCTCGCAGCTTAAAGCCGGCGATGTTGACTGGGACCACATTTTTGGAACTTTGGGCGTCCGCTGGCTGCACACGGGCGGCATATTTGCGGCACTTTCGGACTCAACTGCGCAAGTGGTTTTGGAGGCGGTTAAAGCCGCTCAAAAATACGGTACGGTTGTTTCCTACGACTTAAATTACCGCCCATCGCTTTGGAAAAGTATCGGCGGTCAAGAGAAAGCACAACAGGTCAATCGGGAGATTGCCTCTTATGTCGACGTAATGGTCGGCAACGAAGAAGATTTTACGGCTTGCCTTGGGCTCGAAGTGGAAGGCAATGACGTAAATCTGCAAGCGCTCAGTATAGACGGCTATGCGAAGATGATTGAAAATGCCGTGAAAATATATCCAAATCTCAAGGTGGTCGCAACCACTCTGCGCTGTGTCAAAACCGCCACGGTCAACGACTGGGGCGCTCTTTGCTGGGCGGAGGGCAGACTGTGTAAAGGGTTGGACCTTGACAGCCTTGAAGTTTATGACAGAGTCGGCGGTGGGGACAGTTTTGCCTCAGGACTGATTTACGGGCTGATGACAACCGGCGATGCACAACAAGCAGTCAATTACGGTGTTGCGCATGGCGCACTGGCGATGACTACACCGGGGGATACTTCCATGGCGAGCAAAAAAGAAGTGGAAGCCTTGATGAAAGGCGCCGGCGCAAGAGTGCAAAGATAAGAGGGGGCATATAGGATGGATAAAGAAATTATTTTAACCAAAATTCAAGAATGCGGCGTGGTGGCCGTCGTTCGGGCGGAAAGTTGCGAGCAAGCCGAGCGCATTACCGACGCTTGTATTGAAGGCGGCATTGCTGCGATTGAGCTGACCTTCACCGTCCCCCATGCGGATAAAGTGATAGAAATGTTGGCAAAAAGATATACGCCCGACCAAATTATTTTGGGCGCCGGTACCGTGATGGATGCCGCTACCGCAAGGATTGCGATGCTCGCGGGTGCAAGCTATATTGTCAGCCCCTATTTTGACCCGGAGACGGTGAAGATGTGCAACCGTTACCGTGTGCCGGTGATGCCGGGCGTGATGAGTGTGCGCGAAGCGGTTTTGGCCATGGAGGCGGGGGCGGATATTTTAAAAATATTCCCCGGTGAACTGTTTGGCCCGGCGATTATTAAAGCAATAAAAGGACCCATCCCTTACGCCAAAATGATGCCCACGGGCGGTGTGAATGTCACGAACGCCGGCGAGTGGATCAAAGCGGGCGCTGTGGCGCTTGGTGTGGGCGGGTCACTCACGGCGGGGGCCAAAACGGGTGACTATGCGCTTGTAACGGCAACCGCAAAGCAGTTTGTGGCCGCCGTCAAACAGGCAAGAATTCAATAAGCAAGAACAAATGCGATAATTTAGATACGCGAAGGAGAAAAAATGTTTGTAGACAAAGCAAAGATCAAAATAAAGGCGGGTAACGGCGGAGATGGCAAGGTAACCTTCCATCGTGAAAAATATGTTGCAGCCGGCGGGCCCGACGGCGGGGACGGCGGCAAGGGTGGCAATATCATCTTCCAAGTGGATGAAAACTTGGCGACACTTGCCGATTTTAAATATAAACGCAAATACACCTCTCCAAACGGTGCCAATGGTGAACCAAGGCGCCGCAACGGAAAAAGTGGTGAGGACCTTATTATTCGTGTCCCGCGCGGCACCATTATTCGCGAGGTGGAAAGCGGCGCGGTCATGGCGGACATGGCCACCGAAAAACCGTTTGTTGCCGCAAAAGGCGGCAGGGGCGGTTGGGGCAACAGTCATTTTGCCACCCCCACGCGTCAGGCACCCCGTTTTGCCAAAAGCGGAACACCGGGTGAGGAGTGGGAGGTTGAGCTGGAGCTCAAACTCATGGCGGATGTGGGGCTACTGGGCTTCCCCAACGTCGGCAAATCCACGCTCATTTCCGTTGTCAGCGAGGCAAAGCCGATTATTGCGGATTACCACTTTACAACCATAACGCCGGTGCTCGGCGTTGTTTATATTGGCGAAGGCCAGTCCTTTGTCATGGCGGATATCCCGGGCATTATCGAAGGGGCGGGCGAAGGCGTCGGGCTCGGGCATGAATTTTTACGTCACGTGGAGCGCTGCCGTATGCTGGTGCATATTTTGGACGTAGCCGGCAGCGAAGGTCGTGACCCTGTGGAAGATTTTGAAACGATCAATGCTGAGCTAAAAACTTTCGACCCGGAACTTGCCGAGCGCCCGCAGATTGTGGTCGCCAATAAAACCGATTTGGCAACGCCCGAACAGATTGAGCGACTGCGTGACTACATCACCGGTAAAGGCTATGCGTTTTATACCATGTGCGCACCGATTGCCGAAGGCACGGCGGAACTGGTCAACGTCATCGCCGCCAAGCTTCAAACGCTGCCTCCTGTAATAAAGTTTGAGGCAGAGGAAATACCGCTGGCGTTTTTTGATAAGCAAAAGGATGCCGGCTTTACCCTCACCGTTCATGAAGGCGTGTACGTTGTGGAATCCGAGTGGTTGCTTAAAATTCTTCAAAAGACCGATATGGACGACTATGAATCTTTGCAATTTTTCCAGCGCGCGCTCGTTTCAAACGGCATTATTGATGCGCTTGTGGAAAAAGGAATAACAGAAGGAGATACCGTATCAATTTATGATTTTGAATTCGACTATGTCCCATAATAATGCACAAGACCCCGGACTTTTGAGCCCGTTAACGCTGGCCTTTATCGGCGACACTGTTTTTGATTTATTGGTGAGGGAAAGAGTCGTCGGCGAAGGCAACCGCCCGGTCGGCAAACTGCATGCACAGTGTGCAAAAATAGTTTGCGCACCCGCGCAAGCACAAGCGGTAAAGCGGATTTCGCCCCTGCTGACCGAAGATGAGTTTGCAATGTATAAACGCGGTAGAAATGCAAATTCCGGTCATAAGCCCAAAAACGCTACCGAGGCGGAATACCATTCGTCAACCGGGCTCGAAACGCTTTTTGGCTGGCTTTATCTCAGCGGGGAGACCGAGCGTGTGCAGGAACTCTTCGATATGATCTACGAAGGCCGGTAAAATTTGCAATAGCAGTTAATGCTGATCCCTCATTAAAACCTGTCTAACAACTCGGTTTTGTTTAGAGGTTTTATAGTCGGGATTAGTATAAGATGAAAGCAGTGAATATGAAAAACACAAAGGTTAAAACAAATAAAATCACTTCCTCTGCCGTAAAGGACCTGCTGTTGGACAACCTCTTTTGGTTTGCCGGTTGCGCACTTTACGCAGCCGGGGTTTTAATTTTTGCCGTCCCCAACGGTATTGCGCAAAGCGGGATTACCGGCCTTGCGATTATTTTCAACCATTTGCTCAGCACCCCCGTCGGTTTGACCTACATTCTTCTCAACATTCCGCTCATCTTGTTTGCTTGGCTGCGTTTGGGGTGGAAGTTTGTGGCAAAAACCCTCTGGGTCACGGTTATTTTATCCGTTATGCTGGATGCGCTCGCACCGTTTTTCCCGGTTTATACCGGCGACAAACTCCTTGCCGCCTTGTTCTGTGGGGCTATAACGGGGGCCGGGCTCGCACTGGTTTTTGTCAGGGGCGCCACCACCGGCGGGACGGATATCCTTGGTAAGATTATTCGCAAAAGATGGCCCCATATTTCCATGGGACGGGTTATATTGGCGTCGGACGCCTTAATAGTCGCGGCGGCGGCACTGGTCTTCAAAAGTGTGGAGAGTGCACTGTATGCGGCAATCGTTATTTTTGTGAGTTCCCGTGTGATTGATTACGTGCTTTACGGTACCGGCAACGGCAAAATGCTCATGGTGGTTACCGAATACGCAACGGAAATATCAAAGGCCGTCACAACGGAGATGAAGCGTGGCGTGACCATTTTACCCGTTCAGGGTGGCTATACCGGGCACCATAAAAGTATGCTGATATGTGCTGTCCGCAGCAGCGAAGTTTCCAAACTCAACAGAATCATCAAACAACACGACGAAAACCCGTTTATCATCATCTCCGAAGCGGGCGAAATCGTCGGCGAAGGCTTTAAGCTCACGGAAAACTAACAGTAGTGTGCTTTTGCCTCTCGGTGCGCCTTGACAGAAAAGCACCTCAATGTTACAATTTCAAATAAGAATAAATTATACAGAGGCGGGAAAATATGGCAGGTCATTCAAAGTGGAGTAATATCAAGCATAAAAAAGAAAAAACGGACACGCAACGCGCCAAAATCTTCACCAAAATCGGGCGCGAAATTGCCGTTGCCGTTAAAGAAGGCGGGCCGGACCCCGCACTCAACACAAAACTCAGGGATGTAATTGCAAAAGGTAAGGCCAACAATGTGCCCAATGACAACCTTGAGCGCATCATCAAAAAAGCGTCGGGCGAGGGCAACGAAGACCAATATGACGAAATTGTTTACGAGGGCTATGGTCCTTCCGGCATCGCCGTTATGGTGGAAACACTGACGGAAAACAGGAACCGCACCGCGGCGGATATGCGTCATTACTTTGACAAATATGGCGGCAACATGGGGCAAAATGGCTGCGTAGCCTTTATGTTCACCCGGCAAGGTGTTTTGGCTATCGAGCAAGAAGGCGTTGAAGAAGATAAACTTATGGAAGACGCTTTGGATGCCGGTGCGGCCGACCTTTTAACGGAAGAAGACGTGTAGGTCGTCCAAACAGAACCCAACGATTTTGGCACCGTCAGGGACGCGCTGGAGGCAAAGGGTTACACCTTCCTTTCGGCGGAACTGGAGTTTGTACCGTCCACTTATACAAAACTGACCGCTGAAGACGATATTAAGAACATGGAAAAAATGCTGGAAATGTTTGACGATAACGACGATGTCCAGGCCGTTTGGCATAATTGGGAAATGGACGAGGAATAGACCCTGCCGTTGTCGCATATGTAGGGTGCGGCATCCTTATTATTTCTATCTATTGTATGAGGATTATTGTGTTAGCAATTGTAAGCACAATTAACGCCTTTCTGAGATTCATATCAGTTGACAATTTCAAAAAATCACAATCTGTCTTAGACGAGAATATCGTTTAAGACAGATTTTTTTGTCCGGATACCCGACTCAACATTTGCAAGATGCCTGAACGCCCTCTCTTTTCGCAAAATACCATATGTTGTATATCAATAGCAAATAGCAACAATTATCTAAAAATAGATTTAAAAAACAAGAATTATTTTGCAAAAACGCTTGATTTATATGCGCCATGTGTTAGAATAGGTGTAAATAGGGACGAATAGGCACGAATCGGCATAAAAATTGTTATTAAAATGGAATTGGAGGGATAAATATGGCGTTGTTTGCAGGCACGTATTCACACAATATTGACAAAAACAACAGACTTTTTATCCCTACAAAGTTGCGCGACTTTTTGGGTAAAACATTTTTACTCTATAAACCCCTCAGTGGGGACAAATGCCTTTCCGGCTACACGCCGGAAGACTGGGAAGAGGCTGTAAAAATAGCCACTGCCGGAATGCCCGCGGGCAGGGAGTTGACGGACTTGCACAGGGATATTTATGAAAACCTTGAAGTGGTGGAAATTGACCAGCAGGGTCGTATCACCATCGGAGCGGATTTTTGCGCTTATGCCAACCTCGACAAAGAGGTTTTTCTTTTCGGCGCCGGGCGTCACTTTGAAATTTGGAACAAAACGGACTACGAGGCCATGCGCGCCCAAAGAGACGCCGCAAGGCAGGCGAAAAGTGCCAAGGGTGAAGATACGGCAATCCACTTGCAGTTTTAAGGAGCATTCATGGACTTTGAACATGTTCCGGTGCTTTTTGACGAAGCCATCGAAGCACTCAATATTAAACCGAACGGCATTTATGTCGATTGTACCGCCGGCGGCGGGGGGCACAGTGCGGCCATTGCGGCAAAGCTTACCGGCGGCCAACTGATAGCCATCGACCGGGACCCCGAAGCGGTGGAGACGTTGCTTGAACGGTTAAGCAAGTTTAAACAGGTCACCGTCACGAACAATAATTTTGCAAACTTACAACCCATACTGGCCGAGAATGGCTTGGCAAAAGCAGATGGCATCTTGGCGGATTTAGGGGTTAGCTCCCATCAGCTCGATAAAGCGGAGCGCGGTTTTTCTTTCCACAACGATGCACCGCTTGATATGCGCATGAGCATGCAAGGGACGAGCGCCGCGGATTTGGTCAACAACCTTCCCCAAGGCGCCTTGCAAAAGATTTTTTATGAATATGGCGAAGAAAAATATGCGCCTTCTATCTCCAGGGCAATTGTTAGAGCGAGAGCAATCAAACCTATTGAAACAACTTTTGAACTCGTTGATATCATCAAGTCATCCATTCCCGCGGCAGCGCGCAGGCAAGGGGGGCACCCCGCCCGCAGAAGTTTTCAGGCGCTGCGCATTGAAGTGAACAATGAGCTTGGTCTCTTGAACGCGGCTCTTGACACTATGTTTGAATCCTTGACGGTCGGTGGCAGAATTGCTGTTATCACCTTCCATTCCCTTGAAGACAGAATTGTGAAAAGAAACTTTGCTGCGCTTTGCGGGGGGTGCACTTGCCCGCCTCAGTTCCCCCTTTGTGTGTGCGGTAAAACACCAAAAGGCTTTTTACCCTTTAAAGCCCAAAAACCCAGCCTCGAACAAATTGAAAATAACCCGCGTTGCAGAAGTGCGCGGCTCAGAGTAATAGAAAAAAGCGGAGAGGAGTTTAGTCATGGCAAACTTTAACAGCAATACGGCTTATGATCTTTCCCTGTTTGCGCCGGCAGTGACCGGAGGGGCACCTGCCCAAAAACCAGTCAGTGCACCGCTAAAGCCTGAAATTGTCAAAGAAAAACCAAAAACCAAAAAAGAACTCCAACTTCAAAAGAGACGAAGGCATCAAAAAATGTTTAAGGTCTTCACCGTTATCGCCGTGCTCTTGTTCTGCGGGGGTCTTAAGTTGCAAAGCGAGGTACAAATTTCCAAGCTTGCCAATGAGCTGGCGCAGGAAACAGTGCTACTTGAAACGGCACAAAGCGAGCGCGTGCGGCTTTCCACTAAAATCGAAACAGAGTATTCCTTTGCAAAGGTTCAAGATTACATCAAAGAAAACGGCATGCAAAAAACACAAAGCCACCAAAGATTTGATTTTAATGCTTTAAGAACGGACAAAGTCACAAACTATCTGGGGATGCCTGTCCAATAGAAACC
>JAAYFA010000158.1 GCA_012728445.1 Clostridiales bacterium
AATCAAATTAGCCCCTGTTAACGCTCCATTTTTTGCGAATGCCAACCTTTTAATCGCAGCCGACTGCACCGCTTTTGCCTACGGCGATTTTCACAACCGCTTTATTAAAAACCATGTCACGCTCATCGGCTGCCCAAAACTCGACGAAGGCGATTACACCGAAAAGCTAACAGCCATTCTTAAAAACAACAGCATTAAAAGTGTTTCCATCGTGCGTATGGAAGTCCCCTGCTGCGGTGGAATTGAACATGCTGTTATCAACGCCCTGCGCAACTCCGGCAAAATGATTCCATGGCAAAAAGTTGTCATCTCCTCAGATGGGCGAATTTTAGAGTAATTGCCCTTAACCCGACCAATAGAACGCCTTAAAGAAGCCCGCCCTTTATAACGAAAGGCGGGCTTTGTTATCGGAATTGCTATGGATTTTTTCATACTTATGATGTACAATAAATTAAATTGATTGTAGGAGTGTTTTATAATGATTGATGAATTAGCAATACTTAAAGAAGCCATCATAGCGGAAATGAAAGCGTCGGAGTTTTACAAGCTCGCCGCAGAAAAGAGTGACGACCCGGAGGTTAAAGCCGCTTTTAACGAGTTAGCTGCAGAAGAAGAGCTGCATATGACTTGGCTCAAAGAAATTTATAAAAATTTAGTTGACCCGGAGAAAAAGACCACGGAGTTTGCATTTGAAACTTTTTTAAATGACAAGGCAAAAAAGGACCCGAACGTGCTGAAGTTTTCCGAAAAGGCACTGGCTTCGGCCACGATCTCCGTTGCGGTTTATGGCATTGCCGTCAATATGGAAAAGAACGCGGTTGAGTTTTACCAAAATGCCGCCGCCCGCACTTTGGACCCTCGCCTGCAAAGGCTGTTCAACATGCTTGCCGAGTGGGAAACGGGCCATGCCGAGCAGTTCAGCGCCGTGTATGAAACGATGATGGACAGCTGGTGGGACGACCAAGGCTTTGCGCCGTATTAATGAGCGGAATTTACCGGGCACGCAAGCAGAGGGAAATGGTAAGTTAGATACTGGATTCTAGATATTAGATGCTAGACAAAGAACGACAAAACCCGGTGGTAGTTTTTAGGCTACCACCGGGTTTATTGTTTTGTCTTTTACTTTATGAGTTTGCCGCGACAAGTTTTTCAAGGCATTTGTAGCTGATTTCGGTTGATTTGAGCGGGTCGTCGTCGAAATTATTGTCCTGCTCATAAACAATATAGGGTATATCAAGTTCCATACAGGCTTTGAAGCAGGCATCCAAATCCACTTCGCCAACGCCCAGTTCCGTTATCATCGGACAGCTGCTCGTAATTTCGCCGTCCTTAAAGTGGCAAACCTTTACCCTGCCCTTGAGGCGCTTGAGGAACTCCGCCGGGTTTTCGCCACCGACCTGAATCCAGTAAACATCGGGAATAAAGTTGAAGTATTCCGGGTCTGTCTCTTCAAGAAGAATGTCCATAATGGTTTTGTCGCCGTCTATCGGCTGAAATTCAAAGGCATGGTTGTGGTAAGCAAACTGCACACCTTGCTCTTTCATTTTACGCCCGATTTCGTTTGCCTCTTTGATGAACGTGCGCAAACCAACTGCGGACTCTCTGGCTTCTTTGGGCATACCACCGATCCCAAGACAGTCGCAGTGCATCATTTTGTGTTCCGCAATAAGAGCATCAAGGTCGTTTTGCATGCGGTCAAAGCCTTTGTGGGTCACGCAGACATCCATCTCATGCTTGTCCACTAAAAAGGCAACCTTTTCCGGCTCGATGGGGCCGATACCCGAAATTTGGATAACGTTGGTGCCGAGTTCTTTGACAAATTCAAAGGTCTTTTCTGTTTCCTCATAAGTCTGGATGTAGTCGCGCAGCGTGTAAAGTTGGATCCCGATTTTCGGCATGATCATTGTTATTTTCCCCTTATTTTTTAATTTGCGGACGCCATGTATGGCATCCCTACGATTGGGTAAACCGTTCTCCTATTGCTTCTCCATCGCTTCTCTATTGCTTTTCGGGCGAACACTGTTCGCCCCCTACGCTCCCGCCTACAAAAAATACCGCCGGCCGTATGGGTACATGCCCCCGCCGCCCCAGCAGCATTTGCCTTGTAGGAGCTTAAAGAGCAGCAGCTCATTATCTCCATACCCATAAGGGTATTTCATAATTTTGAAGGCTTCGGCGTAGGTCGTGTGCGCCAAGTGTCCCCTGAACCGCGCAGCGACTTCTTTTTCTTCCCATAACCCTTCCCCGTTGGCGTGGTGCTGATTAAATACCAGCAGGCCTTCCTTGACCCTGTCCATCACACTGCCGATATCCACATAAAAATCGGGGTTAAAGTACACCGAAGTCTGGTTGGGCCCCGCTTCAAACGCATATACCTCCCGCGGTACATAGCCATGCACATCCGCAATACACAAGGCGTCGAGGGTACATTTCGCCGCTGCGACATGCTCAATGTGATTATCCTGCTGCCAATGCATAAAGACGATATCCGCCTTTATCTCGCGTAACTGTTCTTCAATGATATCTACATTCTGCTGTGTGTAAAAGTAGGTTTCCTTGCTTCTTTCACCTGTGATGATTTTGGAGGCACCGAGTACTTTGGCGGCATCTGTTTCCTGCTTGTTCATCTTCCTCAGCGTTTCGGCATCAAAATCCGCATGACGTGTGCAGGCGACATTTAAAAACACCGTTTCACAGCCCAGTTCATTGAGCATGGCCGCCACACCACCCGTACCGTACTCACACTCGTCATTATGCGCGCCGATGAAAAGAATTTTTGCTCGCGTTTCCATTTTCATTGTCATCCTTTCTCTGTTGCCGTTCCCTGGGTTGGCCCTTATTTTTTGAGCTGCACTACACTCAATTCAGCAGACCTTCTTCGCTAACGTTATCACAAGGTGAAGCGATCATGAATAGTTCCAGCGTGTCGTCATAGCAACAGTTCATGGCCGAGCGTACAATTTCGCTGCCGAAAAACGGATTTGCAAACTCTAATCTGTCGCTCATAAAAACACGCTCCTCAAATAATCAGTAAGCGGTCGGTATCGTTCAAAATAATTTGCCAAGAAAGTTCATGACCTTTGCCGGAATCAAAAATATAAAAGTTAATATTCCAACGATCTCCGGCGCAAAGTCATAGTTTTCGTGCCAGGGTAGACTTGTATAAACCGGCATTACCGGCATTTCGGTGCTGACAATATCCGAGTAGAGTATGGAGACTGTATCAAAGTGCTTCAAGTCGTTCTCATACAGCGTAAACGAGCGCACACCACGTGCCGTGCCGCTGCCGTATGAATGAAAGCCCGTACCCCTGCAATAACCCATGACGATGCCGGCATCCGTTTTACCCATGTAATCATTGTGGTGGTCATGCCCAAAGAAAGCAGCGAAAATATCCCCTTTTTCGACCCAAGCGTCATAGAAACCAACATTCTTTGCAGATATGCTCGGATTCTCGCCAAAGGAGCCGGCAATATATTTGTCTGCATCCGGCAAAAAGAACTTGCCGGACTCACAGCCCTTGCCGGGCATGGCACCGGGCGTGTCTTCGGCAACTTCGGTCATCAGCTCGGTATAAAACTCCGGCACAGGTATATGTTGAAAGAGCAGTGACGGCATCACGACCCCGCCGTTTAGTGCCTTGAGTTCATTGCTCTTGTCTTTATACCAATCGATTTGATCCTGTGCAACAAGGTCTTGATCACCGCCGATGAGCTTATATCCACCGGAATCCACCATGTAGATGTTAAAAATATCCTTCGTGCCGGCGCTGTTTTTTACGAGCAGGTTATAGGTGCTACAACCCGTCAGCGCACCGTCGTCCACCGCAAGGCAGGTGGGGTAAGCCATAAACATATCGAGTTGGTCTTTGAGGGTCACGCCCCACTTGATGCTTTCATTATCGTGGTTGCCCGGTACAACGGCAATCGGAATACCTCTTGCGTTGACGGGGCCGACAATAGCGTCGATGGCAGCCTTCATCTTTGTTTTGTTCATCGTCAACCAATAACCGACCGTGTTGTCCCCTGTAAAGACAACCAAATCCGGCTGAACGCTGTCGAGCGCGGCGTCAATAAATTGCTTGGTGCCAATGTGCAACTGGTCGGTATCCTGCGTGTCGGTAATTTGAAGTATTTTAAAAGTGCCGTCCGGTCTGAATTTAAGCACCGGACGTGCAGACTTGGTCTGAAGCGCAGCAACCGAGGGCAAACAGACGGAAATAACCAATAGTGTCGAAAGCATCAGAGCGAACAAGGACTTGAATTTCTTCTTCATAAAATGACATCCCTTTCGATTGGTCTGCATAAATTGCGATTGTAAATATTATAACATACACAAACTGTAATTTCATTATTATTCCTCTGATAATCAGGTTTTTTGCTCCTTTATCGCCTGTTTCAAACACCCTAAAAACGAAAAGTCAAATAAAATTCCAAAAAAAGTGTTGACAAGTCCACGTGTCAGTGATATTATTACTCCATTCTTTGTAAACGCATTTATGATTTCGGCGCCCGATTTGGCGCACAATCCTGAAATAAGGAGCAACCCCATGACAAGCGTTTTTGGTTTTTTGGTAGCTATAATTATCGTCAGCATTATCGTCATTATCGTCGATAGTGTTTCGAGAGTTTTACCAAAAAACAGCTTATGACAGAACGCTAGATTAGCGAAGTCAACAAAGAGCCTGTGGTAAAACTCACCACAGGCTCTTATTGATTTTATATAGTAAATTCTTGAGTATTGGAGGAAAAAAACATGAAACTGACAGGTGCACAAATCGTTATTGAAATACTCTGCGAACAGGGTGTCGACACCGTCTTTGGCTACCCGGGGGGCACGGTGCTGAATATTTATGACGAGTTGTACAAATCCTCCGGGCGAATCAAGCACTACATCACCTGCCACGAGCAAGGTGCCGCCCACGCCGCAGACGGCTACGCGCGCTCCACGGGTAAAACAGGTGTCGTGTTTGCCACCTCCGGCCCCGGCGCAACAAACCTTGTAACAGGCCTTGCCACGGCCTACCTTGATTCAACCCCTGTTGTCGCTATTACCGGCAATGTCGCTTGCCCGCCCATTGGTAGGGACAGCTTTCAAGAGGTCGATATTTGCGGCGTCACCATGCCGATAACCAAACACAACTACATTGTAAAAGATGTCACTCGCCTGGCCCATGTTGTAAGGGAAGCTTTCCGAATTGCGCGCCGCGGCAGACCGGGTCCGGTGCTTATTGACATCCCAAAGGATGTTCAAGTGGCGGAGTGTGAATTTGAGCCGGCAGCCGCACCCGTAGCGAAGGAAGAAAAAGAAGTGGATAGTACTTCGCTTAAAAAAGCCGTTAAACTGATTAAAGACGCGAAAAAGCCGTTTATTTATTTCGGCGGCGGCGTCGTCATTTCGGACGCATCTAAAGAGCTTATCCGCTTTGCGGAAAAGATTGGTGCGCCAATGGGGTCAAGCATGATGGGCCTTTCCGCCGTGCCGAACAAGCACCCTTTGTTTTTGGGTATGACAGGCATGCACGGACGATTTGCCGCATCTAAGGTGCTGTCGGAGTCCGATTTGATTATAGCTGTCGGCACACGTTTTTCGGACAGGGCAACGGGCAATAAACTGCAATTTTCCAAAAATCGCAGGGTCTTGCATATTGATATTGACCCTGCGGAAATCGGTAAAAATATCCCCGTGTACGTGTCACTTGTGGGTGACGTTAAGCAAGCACTTAACCTGTTGCTGGCGTCCGACATCAAGCATACTGCGCAAAGTTGGCATGACGAAGGGGAAGCCATTAAGAACATGCCGGACAGTCACTTGACGATGGACATGAGCAGATTAAACCCCCAGGCTGTTATTGAGGCCGTCAGGAAGCGCACGGCGGACGACACCGTTGTCGCAACAGATGTGGGGCAACACCAAATGTGGGCTGCGCAATATTACCACTTTGGTAATCCACGAACCTTTGTTACCTCCGGCGGGCTTGGGACCATGGGCTTTGGCATGGGTGCCGCCATTGGCGCGTGTGTCGGTACAGGCAAGCGCACCGTCTTGTTCACGAGCGACGGCAGTTTTCATATGAACATGAATGAACTAGCGACTGCCGTAACAAACAACCTGCCGCTTGTTGTTATCCTTTTGGACAACAATGCGCTGGGCATGGTGCGGCAATGGCAAACCATGTTCTTTGATAACCGCTATTCCCACACAACCCTCAGCAGGCAGACAAATTATGCAAAACTTGCAGAAGCTTTCGGCGCAGCCGGACTGTGTTTGACGGATAAAAAAGACATCGATGCGATTTTGGACAAGGCGTTTGAAGTGGACGGCCCGGTTCTGGTGCATGTAAAAATTGACAGCGACGAAATGGTGCTCCCCATGATCCCGCCCGGCGGCACTATTAACGATATTATCACAAAAAATTAAAGGTTCGAAACAACCGGAGAAAGGATATGATTTACCAATGGAAAAAGAAAAGAAAGACCGTTTTTTGCTTTCAATGCTCGTCAACAACGAAGCGGGTGTTTTGACCCGTATATCCGGCTTGTTCGCACGGCGTGGGTTTAACATCGCCAGCCTTTCCGTGGGAGAAACAGAAAACCCGGATATATCCCGCATGACCATCATGGCCACGGGCGACGACTACTTTAAGGAGCAGGTCGTCCTGCAACTTGAAAAACTGCAAGATGTCCGAATTGTTGAACTCATGGACATGGATGATACGGTTATGCGTGAACTGCTGCTTGTTAAAGTCAGAGTAGACGACCAGACCAGCCGCAGTCAGATTTTGGAAGCCGTGTCCATCTTCCGCGCAAAGGTCATCGACCTTACCCCCGTATCCCTGACAGTCGAAATCACCGGGGAGACTGTTAAACTCAGCGCTTTCATCGAGTACCTTGCCCCTTATGGAATATCCGAGCTGTGCCGCACAGGTGTGACGGCAATTGGCAGAGGAAATAACATATTAAGTAAAAAATATAACAAGGAGGAAAATTAAAATGGCAGTAATGTATTATGACAAAGATTGTAACCCCGAGGTTCTCAAAGGCAAGAAAATCGCCATCATCGGTTACGGCAGCCAAGGGCACGCCCATGCACTCAACTTGAAAGAAAGCGGTGCGGATGTCATCGTCGGCCTGTATGAAGGCTCAAAATCCGTCAAAACAGCAACAGACGCAGGCCTTACCGTCATGGTAACGGCAGACGCGGTCCAAGCGGCGGACGTGGTGATGATACTCGTCAACGACGAAAAGCAAGCAGACCTTTACAAAAATGACATTGAGCCCAACCTCAGCGCCGGCATGGCACTCGCTTTCGCGCATGGCTTTAATATTCATTTCGGTCAAATCACACCACCGGCAGACGTCAGCGTTATTATGATTGCACCCAAAGGTCCGGGTCATACTGTGCGCAGCCAATACCAAGAAGGCAAGGGTGTGCCCTGCCTTATCGCTGTGGAACAAGATGCCGACGGCAAAGCAAAAGAGATTGCCCTTGCATACGCTTCCGGCGTTGGCGGCGGCAGAGCGGGTATTTTGGAAACCACCTTCCGTGAAGAAACCGAAACAGACCTCTTCGGCGAACAAGCCGTGCTTTGCGGCGGCGTTACGGCACTGATGAAGGCCGGTTTTGACACACTTGTTGAGGCAGGTTACCAACCCGAAAGCGCTTATTTTGAATGTGTACATGAAATGAAGCTCATCATCGACCTTGTCATCCAGGGCGGACTTTCTTACATGCGTTACTCTATCAGCGACACCGCTGAATACGGCGATTATGAAGTCGGCAACAGAATCATCACCGATGAAACAAAAAAAGAAATGAAAAAGGTTTTGACAGAAATTCAAGACGGCACCTTTGCCCGCAACTGGATTCTTGAAAACAAAGTCAACCGCCCCGGCTTTAATGCGAAGAGAAACGCGGCAAAGAACAGCCTTGTTGAGTCAACAGGCGCAGAGCTTCGCTCCAAGATGAGCTGGCAGAAGAAGGATACGAAGTAGTTAGTGGTTAGTGGCTAGCGTAGGGAACGACCGCCGTGTCGTTGCGCCAGCGTAGCAATAGGGTACGAGGTTTAATCCTCAGTCGTCTGCGGACGACAGCTCCTTTGGAAAAGGAGCCTCTAAAGCCCTCTTTTCCAAAGAGGGTGGCGGACCGCAATCCGACGGGTGATTAAACCCCGTATTATAGGAGGATTCCAGATGAGATCGGATGTTATGAAATCGGGCTGTGAGCGGGCACCCCAGCGGTCGCTGCTCAAGGCCTGCGGACTTACCGAAAGCCAGATAAAGCGCCCGCTGGTGGGCATCGTCAACTCGTTTAATGAGGTTGTGCCCGGGCATATTCAGCTCAACTTAATTGCAAGAGCCGTCAAAGACGGAGTACTTGCCGCCGGCGGCACGCCGCTGGAATTTAATACCATCGGGGTATGCGACGGCATCGCCATGGGGCACGAGGGGATGAAATATTCCTTGTGCACCCGTGAGATCATTGCCGACAGCATTGAATGCATGGTCAAAGCCCATCGCTTTGATGCGCTGGTTTTCATCCCCAACTGTGACAAAATTGTACCCGGGATGATCATGGCGGCCGCTAGGGTAAACCTACCCTCCGTCTTCATCTCCGGCGGTCCGATGCTCTCGCTCAACGACGGCGCAAATGACTTGGACCTGAACAGCGTTTTTGAGGCGGTCGGCGCCGTCAAAGCCGGCAAAATGGACGAGCAGGAACTGTTGAGAATTGAAAACAGTGCCTGTCCGAGTTGCGGTTCTTGCTCCGGTATGTTCACAGCAAACTCCATGAACTGCTTGACGGAAGCCTTGGGGCTCGCTTTGCCCGGCAACGGCACCGTCCCGGCTGTGTACGCGCAGCGCATACGTATGGCCAAACAGGCAGGCGAACAGGTTATGGAACTCTTTAATCTAAACCTGTGCGTCAAGGACATCCTCACCCCGAAAGCGGTCAAAAACGCTTTGACGGTGGATATGGCGCTGGGCTGTTCCACAAACAGCGCCCTGCACTTGGCGGCCATCGCCCATGAAGCAGGAATTGAATTTTCACTTAAAATGATCAACGAAATCAGTGCCATCACCCCGAACCTCTGCCATTTGGCCCCTGCCGGTCATCACCATATGCAGGATTTAAATGACGCCGGCGGCGTGCACGCAGTTATGGCGGAACTCGATGGCATCGAGTTGCTCGACACCACCTTGCCCACCGTCACCGGTAAAACCGTTGGCGAAAATTTGGCAGGCTTAACTGTGAAGAACCACGACGTTATCCGCCCCGCCACCAACCCTTATTCCAAAACCGGCGGCCTTGCGGTACTGTTTGGCAACCTTGCCGCAAACGGTGGTGTTGTCAAGCAAAGCGCCGTTTCCCCCGCCATGCTCAAGCACAGCGGTCCCGCCAAAGTTTTCAACTGTGAAGAAGATGCGGTTGCGGCTATTTATGCAGGCAAAATCGTCAAAGGCGATGTCGTGGTCATCCGCTACGAAGGCCCCGCGGGCGGCCCCGGTATGCGCGAAATGCTCTCCCCCACCTCCGCCATTGCGGGTATGGGGCTTGACGAGCACGTGGCATTGATCACCGACGGGCGTTTTTCCGGCGCGACGAGAGGTGCCGCCATCGGCCATATTTCACCCGAGGCGGCAAGCGGCGGGCTCATTGCCTATGTGGAAGAAGGCGACACCATCAGCATTGACATCGTTGCCCGCGCCATCAGTCTTGACGTGCCCGCAGATGTCCTTGCGGCGCGCAAGGCAAACTTTGTCCCCGTTGTCAAACCAGCGGTTACCGGTTATTTGAAGCGATATGCGGCTATGGTCAGTTCCGCTGACAGCGGTGCCGTTTTTAAAGATTAATATTAAGGCTTAAGTGTGTTGCGAGCGAATTGTACCACAAAACTTGTAGGGCAAGGGCTCTGCTCTTGCCGGGGTTTTAAGCAAGATTGGAAACTAATTGATAGTGTCTATTAACAAAAGTTGGATTTTGGTGTTCTTTACTAACGAACATGTAAAGATTACGGCAAGAGCAGAGCCCTTGCCCTACACCAAGTTTGATATCTAGTCAGGAGGCAACCCCCATGAAGATAGAAATCTTCGACAGCACCCTGCGTGACGGTGCGCAAAGCGAAGGCATATCCTTTTCCGTAAGCGATAAGCTGAATATTGTAAAAACACTGGATGATTTCGGTGTGGCTTACATTGAGGCCGGCAACCCCGGCTCCAACCCGAAGGATATTGAGTTTTTTGAACAGGCGGCGAACTTAAAACTTAAAACCGCAAAACTCTGTGCCTTCGGCAGCACACACAGAAAACATACGGCGGTAGAAGATGACCCAAATATCCTCTCCCTACTCAACGCCGGGACAGACAGCGTCGCGATTTTCGGTAAATCGTGGGATTTGCATGTGCACAAAATTCTCAACGTAACGCTGGAAGAAAACCTGGCGCTCGTCAGCGAAACTGTTGCCTTTTTTAAAGCACACGGCAAAGAAGTAATTTTTGACGCCGAGCATTATTTTGACGGCAGGAAAGCGAATGCGGCGTATGCCATGGCCGTGCTCAAAGCCGCCGCGGACGCGGGCGCCGATGTGCTTTGCCTGTGCGACACAAACGGCGGTGCCTCCCCCATCACCGTGCGGGACGGCACGAAAGAGGTTGTCCGCGCTTTCCCGGATGTGCGCATCGGCATCCACTGCCACAACGATATCGACTGCGCGGTGGCATCCTCGATGCTGGCTGTCGAAGCCGGCGCCGTGCATGTGCAAGGCACCTTTACCGGTATCGGCGAGCGCTGCGGCAATGCGGACTTAAGTATTGTCATCCCAAACCTGCAACTCAAGCACGGTTACGAATGCGTGGCGAACGACCTTTCCATGCTCTCCGAAGCGGTTATCAAGCTCACGGAAATATCGAACCTGGTACTGCCGAACAACAAGCCCTACACCGGTGCGAGCGCTTTTGCCCACAAGGGCGGCATGCATATTGACGGGGTCAGTAAACTTTCAAAATCTTTTGAGCATATCGACCCGTCGGCCGTCGGTAATACCCGCCGGTTTTTGATGAGCGAAGTATCCGGCAGAACAACCGTCTTGGCAAAACTCAAAGCGCTGGCGCCCGAGCTCAATAAAAACTCGCCCGAAACGGCGGATATTGTCAGCCGTTTAAAAGAACTGGAGCATGAGGGCTATCAATTCGAGTCCGCAGACGCGAGTTTTGAACTGATGGTACTGTCCCAACTGGGCCGCTTCAAACCGCATTTCAAGCTTTGCATGTACCGCACAAGCGGCGAGTTCCCCTTCCCCAGCGGTGACGAGAGCGCTTCCGCCATGCTCAGCATTGAAGTCAACGGTAAAATTGAAACGGCGGCCGCCATGGGCAAAGGCCCGGTGAACGCCTTAGACACGGCGCTGAGAAAGGCTCTAAATGTATTTTACCCCGAACTCGCAAAAGTGTCTTTAACCGATTATAAGGTGCGTGTCCTCACCGCCGAGCAAGCCTCCGCCGCAAAGGTACGCGTTTTAATCGAAAGTACGGACGGCGCCGTCACCTGGACGACCGTCGGCGTTTCCACCGATATCATCGCCGCAAGCTGGCAAGCACTGGTGGATTCCATTGAGTATATATTGAACAAGAAAGAAGAGGAAGCTTCATGAAGATGACCGCAACACAAAAAATCTTAGCCGCCCACTGCGGCAAAGAAAGCGTTGCCGCGGGCGACATGATTATGGCTGATTTGGATTTGGTTTTGGCCAACGACATCACCGCTCCCGTCGCCATCAACGAATACCGTAAAGCCGGGTGCGACAATATTTTCGACTGTGAGCGTGTCGCTTTGGTCATGGACCACTTCACGCCCAACAAGGATATCAAGGCCGCCGAGCAGTGCAAAATGGTGCGCGAGTTTGCCGCGGAAAAAGATATTCCAAACTTTTTTGACACGGGCGAAGTCGGTGTGGAGCACGCCCTGCTGCCCGAAAGAGGCATGGTAACAGCAGGTGATCTTATCATCGGCGCTGACAGCCATACCTGCACCTATGGCGCACTCGGCGCGTTTTCCACCGGTGTGGGCTCTACAGATATGGCCGTGGGCATGGCATACGGCAAAGCGTGGCTGCGGGTCCCATCTGCCATATCTTTTGTCCTCCACGGCAAACCGTCCAAATGGGTTTCCGGCAAAGATGTTATTCTACACATCATCGGCAAAATCGGCGTAGATGGTGCTCTTTACAAGTCCATGGAATTTTCCGGCGACGGCGTCAAAAACCTAAGCGTTGACGACCGCTTGTGCATCTGCAATATGGCCATCGAAGCGGGTGCTAAAAACGGCATTTTCCCTGTCGACGAGCAAACGATCGACTTTTTAACGGTTGTGGGTGCTAAAGAACCAAAGGCATATTATGCGGACGAAGACGATGTCTATGACGATGTGATGGACATTGACCTTTCTCAAATAAAACCTTGCGTTGCATTCCCCCATCTGCCGGAAAACGTGAAAACCTTTGACGAGTTTGGGGATATTAAAATCGACCAAGTCGTCATCGGTTCCTGCACCAACGGGCGGCTTTCCGACTTTGTCCAAGCGGCGGAAATCCTCAAGGGTAAAAAAGTTGCCAAAGGGGTACGTGTACTGATTATCCCTGCCACGCCCAAGATATATCTGGATGCAATGAAACTCGGCTTGCTCGAAATCTTCATCAACGCCGGCTGTACCGTTTCCGCCCCCACCTGCGGGCCATGCCTGGGCGGGCACATGGGTATTTTAGCCAAGGGCGAGCGCTGTGTGGCCACCACCAACCGCAATTTTGTGGGCAGAATGGGTGACCCGGGCAGCGAAGTATACTTGGCAAGCCCTGCGGTCGCTGCCGCTTCGGCATTAGCGGGCAAAATCGCTTCGCCCGAGTCTATGGTTTGAAAGGACGGTTGAATAATATGATTTTAAAAGGAACGGCCATCAAATACGGAGATAATGTGGACACCGATGTCATCATCCCCGCCAGATATTTGAACACCTCCGACCCGAAGGAACTCGCCGCTCACTGCATGGAGGATATCGACAAGGATTTTGCCAAAAAAATAAAGCCCGGCGATATCATCGTCGCGGACAACAACTTTGGCTGTGGCTCCTCCCGCGAGCATGCGCCGATTGCCATTAAATATTCCGGCATTTCTTGCGTGGTCGCCAAAAGCTTTGCGCGTATTTTTTACCGCAACGCTATCAACACCGGTTTGCCGATTATCGAAACGGATGCGGTGATTGAAAACGGCGACGAGCTGGAGATCGATCTTTCCGCAGGTAAAATTACAAATCTCACAAAAGGCGTCACCGACACCTTCCCACCCTTCCCCGAGTTTTTACAGGGGATCATTGACGCGGGTGGACTGATGAACGCGATGAAGACGATGCCGTAAAATCAGCAAGATGCTTTTACGGCATATTCAACCAACCTGTCTGATATATCTCGACAGGTTGGTTTATTCTTGCCCCTTGACCGCAAAACTACTTAATAAGCAATAAATTGTCAAGATTACTTTTTGCTATGACATTGCAAGCTCTGTTTTCTTCCATTATAAGGACTTCACAAACGGCGCAAGCATCAATTTAGAGCCGGCATCTGCCTTTATGGGCAGCAACGAAAACTACAGCGATGTGGTCGCGGCACTAAAAGAGCTCTGCCCCGACGCTATCCCCGATTACATTAAAATGATATTCCTCGACACCATCGTGGCAAACCCGGACCGCCGCACCAATAACTTTGGCTTACTACGCGAGGTAAAGTCAGGCAAACTAATCGGTCTTGCACCAAACTTTGACAACAATATGGCGCTCATAGCAAGAGGTTACCCGCGCAATATCAAATCTCAAAACGATGTGCTTATCCGACTGTTTAATGAGCTTTTGGGAGGAAATAACAATTATAAAAGTTATATCCCGGAACTGACCGCAGAGATACTCCGCCATGTTTTGTCAATGCTTCATATGAAGGTGAAATCTCAGTTTATTGTGGATTATGTTATGGGGCGGTATGGGCAAATAACGAAGGAGTAGATTCCGGTTTCTTTATTGAAATTCGGCATCTTGTACTTGTATGCATCATAATGT
>JAAYFA010000315.1 GCA_012728445.1 Clostridiales bacterium
AGCATCGGTAGATTTTGTTACGCAAAAGCCTTTGATTTTGCAACGGAGGTTTGCCGGCAACTGCTTGATGAGGGTCTACAGGTGAAATGGTACCTGATAGGCTACGGTAGTGATGAGACGCTGATACGAAAAAAAATTAGAGACCTCTCTTTGGAGGCAAGTTTCATTATCCTTGGCAAAAAAACAAATCCCTATCCATATATCAAGGCTTGCGACATATATGTACAGCCATCACGCTATGAGGGCAAGTCGGTTACCGTGCGTGAAGCGCAAATGTTGGGCAAACCGGTAATTATCACGAATTTCAAAACTGCAAAAAGTCAGGTAAAGGATGGCTTCGATGCCATTGTTTCACCTATGGATGTTCGGTCGGTCACTAACAATATTAGTCGCCTGTCTAAAGATGAAGCTTTAAAGAACGCTCTTTCGGCGAACTGCAACGCTTCCGATTACAGCAACGCTGAGCAGCTGGAGCGGGTTTACAGCTTGATAGAGGATGTTGAGAACAAAAACACAAAGAGTAAAAGAGTAAAAGGACAGTTTGAAGGATGAGTATTGATGTGTCTGTCATAGTTCCCGTTTACAACACGAATAAGTATTTGGAAGAGTGCATTCAGTCTATCGCTACCCAAACAATCTTTGACCGAATGGAAATCATTTTAGTCGATGATGGCTCCACCGATAGTTCATCGAAGCTATGCGACAGCTTCGCATTGACATATGAAAACATCACCGTCATTCACCAAAAAAACGCAGGGGTAAGCGCCGCACGAAATGCAGGCATAAGCAAGGCTGTCGGGCGATACATAGGATTCGTGGATTCGGACGACTACATCTTTCCGGAAATGATGGAAAGGCTGCTTGAAAACGCTGAGAAAACAAATGCCGATATGAGCGTTTGCAGGTTTGTGCATAGCCTTCCTGACGCAGATATTAACATTACCTACCCGTTTCCCGAAAACAAAGCTCTGAGCAGAGACTTCGTTCGGGGGACTATATATGAATTTTTACTTAGATACGAGTCCTTTAACTCCTGCTGCAATAAGCTTTTCAAAACGCTCGCGATTAAGGATTCTAAGCTTCTCTTTATTGACGGAAGAAAAATTGGTGAGGATAGACGGTTTACCATCGACTTTCTTTCAAATTGCGGAGAGGTATGCTATACCTCTTATAGCGGCTATTATTACAGGCCGGTTGCCACAAGCGCCATTCAAACGCCTCGAACTAACTATATGGATACGATCATTAATCAGCATTATGAGGACTTTACACTGTTTGAAACACTGGGAGTTGACAGGAAGACCATTGAGGAAAACAGCGGGCATAAACTGGTGGAACAGGCGCTTACCGCCGTGCATCTTTCCGAGAATAAATTAAAAGGCAAGCCGAGACAAACGGCTATAAAAGCTATCCTTGAAAATAAAGAACTGCGCCGGTTTGTATTTGAAAATTGGAACAGCCTAAAGGCAGGGCGCTCACGATATGAAAAGCTTCTTATTCTAATGATTAAAACTAAGAGCGCTTTGGGCGTTCGAGCAGTGATGCTGGCTATGAAGGCGAAAAACAAATTGGTTAGGAGCAAAGCCCAATGAATGTGTTTCTATTCAACCATTCGGGCAGCCTAAACAGGGGCTGTGAAGCCATAGTCAGAGGAACAATGGCTATCCTGGATAAAGCCTTTGCGGGGAACGAATATGTCCTTTCCTCGTATGCCCCGCAGGAGGATGATGAGTTAAAAGATATTGTCAGGGTTGTTCCGTTTAAACCGAAGGAACTCAATGCGGCTGAGCATATAACGGCAGCACTAAAAATAAGGCTCGGTAAGGATGAACGCTATTCGATTATTCACAGCTATGCGGATTTTTTTGAAGCAGCGATGTCAGCGGATGTTTGTCTTTCTGTCGGAGGGGATACCTACTGCTATGGGGATAATTCGGTTATTAGGGTACTCACAAGTGAACTAAAGAAAAGAGGCAAGACGGTTGTCCTTTGGGGCGCTTCCATCGGCAAAGAGGATTTGGACTTCGAAAAGGAGAAAAACCTTGCCTGCTTTGACGCAATTTTTGTCAGAGAATCGCTAACGTTTGAACTGCTGAAAAATAGAAATATCAATCCAAATGTTTTTCTCTTTCCCGACCCGGCCTTTACTCTTGAAAAAGAAGAACTCCCTTTGCCGGATGGCTGGGAGGAGAAGAATACCGTTGGCATAAATGTAAGCTCAATCGTTGTTGAACGGAATCCTAAACTAATCTTGATAGTGGCTGATTTAATTAAGCATATTTTGAAGAATACAGATATGTCTGTTGCTTTGGTACCTCATGTTACATCTGCAAACAATAACGATATGCCGGCACTAACTGCACTCCTGAATGAGATGAAATCAGAGGATATTAAGCGAGTCTTTATTTTGCCGGACGACCTTAATTCAGAACAATACAAAGGGTACATTGCAAGACTCAAATTTTTTATTGGTGCTCGAACTCACGCAACCATTGCGGCCTATACTTCTTTTGTCCCGACCATTGTGCTGGGTTACAGTATAAAATCGAGAGGAATAGCCAAGGATCTTTTTGGAGATGAGCTATTTGTTCTTAATGCCCAACGTTTGCACAGCGGCACCCAACTTATTGAATCATTTAATGCCTTGTGTGAGCAAGAGCATGAAATCAAGAAGACACTGGCAAACGAAATCCCCCAAAAAATCAGAGCTGCATATGAAGCCGGAGAAAAATTGAAAGAAATTTAGAACCCTTGTTTTAGTTGACTTGAAATCAAAAACAAATTGAAGAAGAGCGTACTGCATTATTATTCTTACATAGAAACGGAGGCGACAAGTGAAAACGCTGCTGACAGTATCATTAGTTCTTTTGGCTGCTGTGCTTGTTTTATTGCTTGCGGATATAATCCCTATGCTCCGACGATGGCTTTCTCGTATACATATCGGTCAATGGGAAGACGAAGAAGAATGGAAAACTAAGGTAGAAAAGTCATTGCTAAAACAATTAAGACATGCGCCGTCAGTACCTGTTAGCGATAATACAAGGCTGACATTTATCGAAAGGCTGCGGGGTACCTATACAAGTAAAAACATACAAAGCTGGCAAGAGGCAGCGTTGCTGTTAGGTGCTAACGAAATGCACAAGCAGAAGGCTGTTGATGGACAGATTAAGGAATTTATAGGCAGAAGAATAAACCCTGTAAGCGGGGAGTGGCAAGACTGCCATGAAAAGGTTGATACGGCGATGTTGGCATTCGCAATTTTGTCATCTCCCGTTTCCGATAAACAAAAGATAAAGCCAGCAATGGATTCAACAGCAAAAATGCTGCTTGACCTAGCCGAAAGATACGCAACCATACCCTATAACAATAGTGTGCCGAATGTAAGATTTGTTGATACGGTTGGCATGATTTGCCCTTTTTTGTTCAAGTACGGATTGGCATACGACTGTGAGAGGGCTATTGAAACGGCAAAGAGGCAAATAACGGAATCTATAGACTGGGGGATTCATCCGGTACAAAAGCTTCCTGCGCATTGCTTTAATGTTCATTCACGAGCGCCTCTTGGGATTTATGGTTGGGGAAGAGGTGGTGGTTGGATAGCCATTGGTCTAATGGACTCTTATTTATCTCTTTTGACTGCAAAGAACTCTAATGCTATGAATACAAACAACCATAACGAATTGAAAGACTATCTTATGGAGCAAATGACCTCTGTGGCCTGGGCTCTTATTCGTGTGCAAATGGATAACGGAGCTTGGGGCAGGCAGATTTTTATAAATGAAGCAGGTGAATCCTCGGCAACGGCGATGATTGCGTGGTTTATGGGCAGGATGTGTTATTTAACTGACAATGAACAGTATAAAGAGTCAGCAGATATGGCAAAAAACTTTCTTTTAGAAAGCACGAGGCGCAACGGCACGGTGGATTTTGCACAAGGCGATACTAAAGGGATAGGTTTCTACTCCACAAAACTCGACGCAATGCCTGCCGCACAAGGGTTTACGGTCAGGTGCTTCTTGGGCCGAGAGAATGATGGCCGTTGATTACCGGGCACCTTGTATACGTCGTGAATGACGACAATCCTTTCAGTCTCATAAAATCAAAACAGCAAATCAATCAAAGTAAATTCGATTGACGAAAAGTGCTCAAAGTGATATGATAACTGGTATTCTAGCGACAGAATATTATTTTCTCGAAATATCGGTATTCTAAAGATTGAACAAGGGCGGTACATTTTTAATGACAGATATTCATTGTCATATTCTGCATGGAATTGATGACGGACCACGAGATATTGACACCGCCCTCAGACTGTGTATGTTGGCCATGGAAAATGGAATAGATACCATTGTTGCCACGCCGGATTTGACGACGCTCGGTGAGATTGAAGCGTTTGTTGATTTTAGAAACAATCGTCTGGAAGAACTTCGCTACGAGATAAAACGAAGAGAAATGCTGATCGATATCTATGCGGGAGCAGAGGTTTATGCGAGCGAAGAGCTTTTCTACCCGTTATCTTTGGAAAAAGCCACGATTAACGGTAGCCGTTATATTCTTGTAGAATTTGACTTTATGGGGTTGAGTTTTTCGTCCGTACTCAGGTATATAGAAGAAATACGCAGAAGAGATTTGGTGCCAATCATTGCTCACCCCGAAAGATATTCATTCCTTCAGGTTCAGTACGACAGGGTGAATTTTTTGATGGATATGGGTGCTCTTTTTCAAATCAATGCCGGCAGTCTCGCAAGTATGTGCGGGAGGGAAGAGTTCAACCTCGCCTATGAGATGGTACTGAAAAATGCGGCGTCGTTTATTGGGTCAGACGCGCATTCGTTGCGTAACAGACCCAACGATATGTTAAAGATGATAAGAGATTTTCCGCCGAACATCAGCCGAAAAGCGCTTGACAGGATGCTGAACATCAACCCCCAAGAGGTTATTAGGAATGAGACTGTTAAGCGATCCCTTGACAGTGGGCTGCTGAAAAAAAGAAGATATTAACTTACTTGTGCTGTTTAGGTGAACAATCAAAAAGAAAGATCCGGGTGTACCATGAAAGAAAAAACGGAAACTGCTTACGATATGTATGGTGATGATTCTGCAATAGACCTTGGCAGAATCGGTGCGGCATTGCTAAATAAACTTTGGTTGATTATTCTGGTTGGCGTGCTGACGTCCACCGTTACATTTTTTTACGCAAAAGCTACTCACGTCGACAATTATGTTTCAAGCACAACGCTCGCTTTTACTACCACCAGCCGGATTATCGAAAAGGATGAGGACGGCAATGAGATCGATAGATTAACCGAAAAAAAACCTTACACAGGGAAGGATGTCGAAAGATACCAGTTTTTGCTCACAAGCGACGTTATGGTTCAAAAGATTTTCGATGCTTTGGGTGGGGGGTACACTAAGCTCGAGATCGAAAAGTCGCTGGCCGTAAGCAGTTCCCCTATTACGGGTATTTTTATAATCAATGTTACGAGCATTGACGAAGGGTTTTGCAGGCAAGCTATCGATTATATAATATCAATCTTTCCCGACTATTTGAAGAGCTTTGACACAAGTCTTGGCATTGATGTAATCAAGTATCCAAAGTCACCGAGCGTTTCTAACGAAAGCAAGGCAGGAGAAAAAGCTGTTTACGGTTTTATTACAGGCGCGGCGCTGATTATTTTTATTATTTTGGCAACCGAGGTTTTAAGCGAAACGGTGAAGGAAATAGAAGATATCAGGAGCAAGACAAACATTAAATTCCTGGGCTCAATTCCTGCCGTTGAGGGCGATAAGAAACGCGGGCGCCATAAAAAACAAACCGGATTGATACTGGCAGACGAAAACAAAGTTAGTTTTTCATTTGTAGAAAGTTTTAAGGCGATAAGAACGAAAGTTGAAGGCATTGCTGCCGAAAAGGCATACAAGCTTTTCGTAATAACAAGCACGTTCGAAAACGAGGGTAAAACGACAGTGGCAATAAACCTTGCCTGTGCGCTTGCGCAAAAGGGGAAGTCTGTGTTGCTCGTCGACTGCGACTTACGCAAACCTTCGATTATGCGCACAGCCGGGATGAAAGATGACGAAAAAAACGGTTTGATACAAATCATTAAAGGCGATTCCACCTATAGGGAGGCCATAAGATTTGCGAAGCCCCTCGGTATATCTATTCTGCCAAGTGGCGGTGTATCTTCAAAATCAACGGAGGTATTGGATGCAGATGTCGTTAAGGACGTGTTCAGAAAGGCTACGGCTGAGTTCGATTTTGTGATTATCGATACTCCCCCCGCACATGTCGTCGCAGACTGCCTTGTTGTGGCGCCTCTTGCGGATGCGCTGATTTACACAATAAAGAGAGACTATGCGAAAATCAGCGAAATCAACGAAACACTGGAAGAAATCGCGTCGGCGGACATTGATATTGTCGGTTCAATCTTAACCATGAGCAATCAAGAAGGCTCAGGGAAATACTTTTCCCGGCGAGGCGGACTTTATTATTACTACCGACACCGTAAGGGCTACTATAAAGGGAATTATGCTTACGGTTATGAACCAAGCGATGTCAAAAAGCAGCCATAAGTGAAAAGTTCTCATCATACTTATCTTAAACCTTTGGTGCGGTTGACTGCGAAAAAGATGCAGGACCTTTCACTCGACCGTTATTACATCCTATATTAAGGAGACACAATCTTGGAACAAAAAACGGAAAAAAATAGGATTGAAGAAAGCTTTTCCTCGGCATTCCTTGTTCGATTTACCGGTGTGGTTTTCAAAAAGCTGTGGATTTTAGCCGCTGTGGCGTTGATTTTCGCTACTTGCTTTTACCTTGTCACAAAGGTGCTTTATGTTGAGGAGTATCGGTCTAAAACTGTTATCGCTGTCACCCAAACCACATATATTACAGGGTTTGATAAGGATGGTAATGAAATCAAGGTTGTTTCAAAACAAAATATTTATGATGAGAATGACGCAAACAAGTACCAGATGCTTTTAAAAAGCGACCATATTACCGGCAAAATAAGCAAAGCACTTGTCGGCCAATACACGCGGCAAGAGATTGCCCAATCGTTGTTGCTTACGAAAGCACAAACATCAGGTATATTTACCGTTGTGGTTGCCAACGAAAATGATCACTTTTGCAAGGAAGCAATCAATGTTATTAAAGTAGAGTTCCCGGAATATCTCAAAAGCTTTGACCCGAGTCTTGGCGTTGTTGTTATTAATGATCCGCAAAAACCTGTAATAAGCAATAAATACGAATCAGCAAAAATGGGTCTACTGGGCTTCTTTATAGGCGCCTTACTTGTTGTACTAATATTATACATATCCGAGGTGGTCAGAGACACCATTAAAACAGCTGAAGATGTCCGTTACAGGCTGAACATCAAGGTTCTGGGCACAATGCCTACAATCGAGCATTACAGGCGTTTGTTTAGTAACAAAAAGCTCATGCGCTGTCCTATCTTGACCAACGAAAACAAGGTAAGCTTTTCCTTTATCGAAAGTTTTAAAGCAATCAGAACTAAAATTGAAAACAGTGTAGATGGCAGCGGTAACAAAGTGTTTGCGGTAACGAGCACCTTTGAAAACGAAGGCAAGACGACTGTAGCGGTCAATTTAGCGAGCGTTCTGTCGCAGAAGGGCAAATCTGTTCTCATCATCGACTGTGATCTGCGCAAGCCTTCGGTTATGCGTATGGTGGGCATAAGGGAAGACGGTAAGAACGGCGTGATCCAGGTTGTGAAGAAGGAAGCGGCATGTGCCGACTCGATAAAATATGTGAAGCCTCTCGGGTTTTTTGTTTTACCCAGCGGAGGGACAACCAATAAGTCGACCGAGATTGTCGGCGCTGCCGAGTTTAAGGGAATGCTTGAGCGGGTTCGTAAAGAATTTGATTATGTCATTCTCGACACACCGCCCGCACATGTTGTCTCGGACTGCCTTGTTCTTGCCCCGCTTGTCGACTCACTGATTTTTACCATTCGGGCCGATTACGCCAGAACCAAGGACATCATCCTTACCATTGAGGAACTTGAAACGACTAATGTGGACATTGTCGGTTCGGTCCTGACCATGGTAGATGAAAAGGACTCGAACAGTTATTTTTCGGGCTGGGGAGGTTCGGATTATTACCGCAGACGCAAGGGGTATTACAGCGGCTATTATAAAGCCGAAACGAGAGGTTTAAGTGAATCGGAGAAGATGGAAACCGGGCATGAGTAACGAATCGCCGACTTTTACTTTAATGAATGATGATGTGAAAAGAGTCTGCAAGACTTTTTCTCAAATGTTTGGAGGACATGAAAATGCAAGAAGATAAAAAAGATATGAAACTCGCTGTTCTGATTGACTCGGACAATGTTTCGTACAAATATGTCAAGGCAATGATGGACGAAATCGCCCTTTACGGCTTGCCGACCATAAAAAGGATATACGGTGACTGGACAACATCGACGGGGGCGGGCTGGAAGACGGTTTTGCTCGATAACGCCATTACACCCATTCAGCAGTACAGTTACACCACGGGCAAAAACTCAACCGATTCCGCCATGATTATTGACGCAATGGACCTGTTGTACAGCGAGCGGGTTGATGGGTTCTGTATTGTGTCAAGCGACAGTGACTTTACGCGCTTGGCAATCCGCCTGAGAGAAGCGGGGCTCAAAGTTTATGGGATAGGCGAGAAGAAAACACCCGAACCCTTCATCGCGGCGTGCGACAAGTTTATTTATTTGGAAATATTGACCAATAAAGACGGGAAAAAGGATGTCGAAACAAAATCGGCTACCGGAACACGCCCGGCAATCCAAAAAGCGCATGTAAATAAGATCTCCGAAGAGGTTGCCAGTCTTATTATCAATTCGGTCAATGATGTTGCCGATGAGGAAGGATGGGCGTTCCTGGGTGATGTGGGCAACCTGTTGCTTAAAAAGCAGCCCGCATTTGATAGCAGGAACTACGGCTATACAAAACTGACTCCTCTGATTCAGTCAACCGGTCTTTTCGACATTGACCAAAGAGACACCTCTAACAGAGGCATAAAGCACATTTTTATAAGAGATAAAGCATTTGTTCAAAACGGCAAGTAGGATGATGCGTTATTGTTTATAAAAAAGGCGAACGGGTGCAGATAAAGATAATTTCTTATTCGAAACCAAAAAAGCTTATAGGTATGATAAAATGTAACCGGCAATAGTAATAGTATGATGATTTTACTTTCTTTAATACGATATGTCTTTATTGTGAGGTGAAAGAAATGAATATCGATCCTGAAATGCTTCTCAAGATCCTTGAAGATGCAACAGTATTTTTGATGAAATTCTTTGGCATCAGTTTGCCCGACATTATCGCCCAATTGCAGCCTTTGATTCAGGCTATCATCGCTTTGTTCGCATAGTAAAAACTTTGTTTAGAGCGGCCGGCATACAATCATTTAATGTATGCCGGCCTATCCTTTCGTGACATTTTCGATTGACAGTAAAGCTGAGCGAAAACTGCAATGGAGAAAACATGCGATTGTGCCAAAAAGACAATAAAAATCATCGGACATGTGCTAACATATGTGTTAGATAAAATGATATCCTGGAAATTAAGCTGAAAGAGAGGTGAATGTAATGGAATTAAAAGAGATTCTCGACATTATTGCTCTTATTGTTAAAAACGCTGATTTTACGGTAGTTCTGGACGCTTTTAAGCAGCTTTTGCCGGTAATAGAAAGAATTATTTCTCTCTTTGCCATGATCTTCGCATAACGACAATCAAAAAAATCTTGATAAAAGATGAAAGGTGCAGCGTGAGTTGCGCCTTTCATTATTGATAGACAAGTGTTTTTTGATGCTTTAGGAGAGGTTTTTCAAAAATAAACGGAAATATTTGAAAAAATAAAAAAATAAGTGTTGCATTCTATAAAGCATTGTGATAATATTTGTAGGCTGTCCTAATGGCAAAGGGCATAACTATGCTCAAAAGCCTGCATTTCAGCAGATATGCGTTGATTCGAAAGGTGGCCACCCTAGAGGTGGGGAATTTTCGAGGAGTATGTCCGATTTTAAACCGGGCGAAAAAATAGCCTGCATGCTGTCAACCGCTTTCCCTGCGGTTTTGCAGTTGCAGGAATGTGCGTTTTTTGCTACGCTGCCCCGGAAAGTTTTCCGGTTTTTTAAACGGGTAGATTGAAACACCCGGCTGCGTTTAGCAAATTTTGCATAGCCCGCCAAATGAAGGAGGCGTTCACATGGCAGTTAAGGGGAAAATCAGAATCAGACTCAAAGGGTATGATCACAACCTAGTCGACAAGTCAGCGGAAAAAATAGTTGAAACAGCAAAACGTACCGGCGCACAGGTTTCAGGTCCCGTTCCGCTCCCGACCGAAAAAGAGATCATCACGGTTCTTCGTGCGGTGCACAAGTAGAAGGATGCACGCGAGCAGTTTGAGCAACGCACACACAAAAGGCTTATCGACATCATCGGGCCTTCCGCCAAAACGGTAGAAGCACTAACCGGTCTTGAGCTACCGGCCGGCGTAGAAATTGAGATCAAGCTCTAACTCTTATACATTATTATAATAACGCGGCATCAAACCCGCCGGAGTATAATAACGAAACACCGCAGGTCATGTTGACAAAGGTCAACCAATAACCTTAAGGAGGAAATTTGATGCAAAAAGCAATTATCGGCAAAAAAATAGGCATGACTCAGCTTTTTGACGAGAAGGGTAATGTAATTCCCGTCACGGTTGTCGAAGCAGGTCCGTGCCCGGTAGTTTTCAAGAAGACCATAGACAACGATGGTTACGAAGCAGTACAACTTGGCTTCGGCGACATCAAGGTTCAACGGTTGAGCAAACCCCTGCAAGGGCACTATAAGAAAGCCGAAGTAGGCGTCAAAAAAACGCTCAGAGAATTAAAGTTTTCTAATTTCGACAGTCTTAATGTAGGTGATATCCTCAAAGCGGATATCTTCGCCGTGGGCGACCGTGTCGATGTTGTCGGCACAAGCAAAGGTAAAGGTTGGGCAGGCGTCATTAAAAGATGGCATTTTTCCAGGCTTAAAGAATCGCACGGCAGCGGTCCTGTCGCAAGACATGCCGGCTCTATCGGTGCGTGCAGCGACCCCGGCAAAGTAGTCAAAGGCAAAAAAATGTCGGGTCATATGGGGCATGAACGTGTCACAATCAAAAATTTAAACATTATCAAGGTTGACGCTGAAAACAATCTTATTGCCATTAAAGGTGCCATTCCGGGACCCAAGGGCGGCATAGTGATGATCAGCAGCAGCTTTAAAGCGTAGGGAAGGAGAGAATTATAATGCCAAGCGTTTCAGTATTTGACATGAACGGAAAAAAGATTTCCGACATTGAGCTTGCCGAAGGGATCTTCGACATAAAACCCAATGTTTCGGCAATGCACCTTTGCGTTCTCAGCTATTTGGCGAACCAGCGCCAGGGCACTCAATCTACCCTTACGCGTGCCGAAGTCAGGGGCGGCGGCAGAAAGCCGTGGAAACAAAAGGGTTCGGGCCGCGCAAGGCAGGGCTCCACAAGATCGCCGCAGTGGACACACGGCGGTATTGCGCATGGTCCTAAGCCGCGCGAGTATGGTTTTGATATCAACAAAAAAGTGAGAAGACTTGCAATGAAGTCGGCTCTTTCCGCAAAAGCTCAGGCGGATGAACTTGTTGTGATTGACAACCTCGTGATGGACGAAATCAAGACAAAAGAAATCGTTAAAGTACTTGCGGCACTGCAAACCGGAAAGAAAACACTTATTGTTTTACCGGAAAAGAACGATACTATCTACAGGAGCGCCCGTAACATCCCGGGCGTAAAGGCTACACTTGTTACCACACTTAATGTTTACGATATCCTGAATTGTGATACTTTGCTTGTACTTCAGGATGCGGTTACGAAGATTGAGGAGGTATATGCATGAATAGACTTGCACAAGATATCGTCATCCGTCCGATCATTACAGAAGCAAGCATGGACGGCACCACAATAAGAAAATACACCTTCGAAGTTGACAAAAGCGCGAACAAAATTGAAATCGCCAAAGCGATTGAGACACTGTTCAAGGTTGAAGTTCAAAAAGTCAACACGAGTCATGTTCACGGCAAACTACGCAGGCAAGGCAAGTTTGAAGGCTATACGCCATCGTGGAAAAAGGCCGTTGTTACCCTGACAAAAGAGTCAAAGACAATCGAGTTCTTTGACGGCATGGTCTAATCTTTAAAAGATAATAATTCCGGCGGTGAGGTATGGAGAGTGACATACTCCGCAAAGCCGCTAGTGGGAGAGTGAGAAGAATGTCGATAAAAACCTATAAGCCAACGACGAACGCCAGGCGCGACATGTCGGTAACGGATTACTCCGGGCTTTCAAAGGTCGCACCCGAGAGAAGTCTTCTTGAATCCAAGAAGAAAAATTCCGGCAGAAACAACTACGGCAGAATTACCGTTCGCCATCGCGGCGGCGGCAACCGTAAAAAGTACAGGATCATCGATTTTAAGCGCAACAAGTTTGATGTTTATGCAGAGGTGTTGACGCTTGAGTATGATCCGAACCGTTCCGCTCATATTAGTCTGATTCAATATGAAGACGGCGTAAAGAGCTACATCCTTGCCCCGGCCGGACTAAAAGTAGGGGACAAAGTTGTTTCCGGTGCCACAGCGGATATTAAACCGGGCAATGCACTGCCACTTGGGAAAATTCCGACAGGTACTGTTGTACACAACGTCGAAATGTACCCCGGCAGAGGAGGCCAGCTTGCAAGGTCAGCCGGCAACTCAGCACAGCTCATGGCAAAAGAAGGCATTCATGCACTTCTGCGCTTACCCTCCGGCGAACTTCGCAAAGTACCGCTGGGCTGCATGGCCACTATCGGTCATGTGGGTAACGAAGAACATGAAAACGTTAAAATCGGTAAAGCCGGGCGTAAACGCCACATGGGTTGGCGTCCGACAGTCCGCGGCTCAGCGATGAACCCCAACGATCACCCCCATGGCGGCGGTGAAGGTAAAGCACCTATCGGTAGGCCAAGTCCGGTGACACCATGGGGCAAACCGACACTGGGTTACAAAACAAGAAGCAAGAAAAAGAAATCAGACAGTCTTATCGTAAAGCGTCGTAACGGCAAATAGTCGGTGAAAGGAGCTAAAGATTATGGGCAGAAGCACAAAAAAAGGACCTTTCGTTCAACCTAAGCTGCTCGAAAGAGTCGAAGAAATGAATAAATCCGGTAAAAAACAGGTTCTAAAAACCTGGAGCCGCAGTTCCACAATCTTCCCGGATTTCGTCGGACATACCTTTGCTGTTCACGACGGTCGTAAGCACGTTCCGGTATATGTTACAGAGGATATGGTCGGCCATAAGCTCGGAGAGTTTGTGAGCACAAGGACCTTCAGAGGTCACGCGGGCTCAAAAACATCATACGCAGGCAAATAATCGGTCTAAGAGGAGTGTGAAAACAATGCAGGCAACAGCAAAGGTAACTTATGTGCGCATAGCGCCGCGCAAAGTACAAATAGTTCTCGATCTAATTCGCAACCAGCCTACTGAGAAGGCAATGGCAATTTTAAAACACACGCCCAAGGCCGCGTGTGAACCACTCATTAAACTATTGAAATCCGCGTTGGCTAATGCGGAAAACAATAACAACATGGATGTTTCAAGGCTTTATGTCGCCGAGTGCAGCGCCAGTCAGGGTCCCACCCTCAAGCGAATGAGACCGAGAGCACAGGGCAGATCATTCAGAATCAACAAGAAGACTTCACATATAATCCTTGTACTCAAGGAAGTTGAATAAGCGAGGAGGAGGTTGAACAATGGGACAAAAAATTAATCCAATCGGTTTTAGAGTAGGAATAATCAAGGACTGGGAATCACGCTGGTATGCGAAGCCCAAAGACTTCGGAGATACGCTTGTCGAAGATTACGAACTGCGTAAATATTTGTTAAAAATATTAGCTCCGGCCGGTGTTCCCAAGGTAGAAATCGAACGCGACGCAAAACGTGTTCATATCAATATTCACTGCGCAAAACCCGGTATGGTTATCGGCAGATCCGGAGTGGAAATTGAGAAGCTCAAAGTGCTTTGCGAGAGAAAGCTTGGCGGTAAAGAAGTTTCGCTTAACATCATTGAAATTAAGCAAATCGATTTAAACGCACAGCTTGTCGCTCAAAGTATAGCCGAACAGCTTGAAAGACGTATGTCTTTCCGCCGTGTATTAAAGCAGTCCATTGGCCGTACGATGAGAGCCAATGCAAAAGGCATTAAAACACAAGTTTCCGGTCGTCTTGGCGGTGCGGAAATCGCCAGAACAGAACATTATCATGAAGGAACCATCCCCCTGCAGACCATCAGAGCCAATATTGACTATGGCTTTGCCGAAGCAAAAACAACATACGGCAGAATCGGCGTCAAGGTTTGGATCTACACGGGCGAAATCCTTCACGCAAATCGTAGTCCACGCAAGGAAGGGGGAGCTCAATAATGCTGTTGCCTAAACGCGTAAAACGACGCAAGCAACACAGGGGCCGCATGAAAGGCGTTGCCACGCGAGGCAATACCGTCACATATGGTGATTTCGGCCTTGTTGCTCTCGAGTCCGCCTGGATATCATCCAATCAAATTGAGGCAGCCCGTGTTGCAATGACCCGTTCCATCAAGCGTGGCGGCCAAGTTTGGATAAAAATCTTCCCCGATAAGCCAATAACGGAAAAGCCTGCGGAAACCCGCATGGGTTCAGGTAAAGGATCTCCCGAGTATTGGGTTGCAGTCGTCAAGCGTGACAGGGTCATGTTTGAAATCGCAGGGGTCGACAAGGAATCCGCGCAAGAGGCGCTACGCCTTGCCGCAAGCAAGTTACCAATCACGACCAAATTTATATCAAAGCAAGAAACGGGTGGTGAGCGATAATGAAAGCCGGAGAAGTAAGAAAACTTTCTGCAAAAGAGCTTGATGCTAAGCTACTTGAGTTGAAGGACGAGCTTTTTAAATTGCGCTTCCAGCAAGCCATTAACCAGCTCGATAACCCAATGCGGATTAATGTCGTTAAGAAAGATATTGCCAGAGTGAAAACGATTCAGCGCAACATCGAACTTCACGCCACAAATTCGTAAGGAAAGGGAGGCCAAGTGCAATGAGCGAGAGAAACAAGAGAAAAACCCAAATTGGTATTGTTACCAGCGACAAAATGGAAAAAACCATCGTCGTTTCCGTAAAAGACAAAGTAAAGCATCCGCTTTACAAGAAAATCATTAACAGGACAGTTAAGCTGAAAGCGCACGACGAAGAAAATGAGTGCACCATAGGCGACCGTGTCCTTGTTATGGAAACGCGTCCGATATCCAAGGATAAGAGATGGCGTTTAGTCGAGATTATCGAGAAAGCCAAGTAATTGGCGCAAGTGTAAGGAGGCAAACACCATGATTCAGCAAGAGAGTTACCTTAAAGTTGCCGACAACACGGGCGCGAAGGAAATTATGTGTATCCGTGTGCTCGGCGGTTCTCGTAAAAGGTATGCCGGCGTTGGCGACGTCATCGTCGCTTCTGTAAAAAAAGCGGTACCCGGCGGCGTCGTTAAAAAAGGCGAAGTGATTAGAGCTGTCGTGGTTCGTACCGCGAGTGCCGTGCGCCGTAAAGATGGCACATACATCCGTTTTGATGAAAATGCGGCAGTTATTATCAAAGAAGACAAAAACCCAAAAGGTACCCGCATATTCGGTCCGGTGGCAAGAGAGCTTCGTGAGAAAGAATATCTCAAGATTCTCAGCCTTGCACCAGAAGTGCTTTGATGGGAGGTACAGCAAGGAATAAAAAAGTTCATGTTAGAACAAATGATGAAGTTGTCGTTATCAACGGGAAATACCGCGGTAAAAGGGGCAAAGTTGTTCAAGTCAGCCCTGCGGAAAATAAGGTCATTGTTGAGGGCGTTAACATCGTCACAAAGCATATTAAACCAAAAAAAGCCGGTGAGCCGGGCGGCCTTGTAAAAGCCGAAAGTGCTCTCTACGCATGCAAGGTTCAGCTTATTTGCCCCAAATGCGGGAAGCCTACGAGAACAGGCAGCAAAATCAACGCCAAAGGCAAGAAAATGCGCACATGCAAAAAGCAAAACTGCCTGGCGGAATTCGAATAAGGGAGGATCATGACACATGGCAAGACTGAAAGAAATGTACAATAGTGAAGTTGCACCTGCTTTGATGAAAAAGTTTGAATATAAGAGCGTCATGCAAATCCCGAAGATTGACAAGATTGTTGTCAATGTCGGTTGCGGCGATGCGCGCGACAACCCAAAAGTTCTCGAAGCTGTCGTTTCGGATATCACTCAAATTACGGGCCAAAAGCCCATTCAGTGCAAAGCAAAAAAATCTGTCGCGAACTTTAAACTTCGCGAAGGCATGACAATCGGCGTAAAGGTTACACTCAGAGGCGAGAGAATGTATGAGTTCCTTGACAGACTGTTTAACCTAGCGCTCCCCCGAGTAAGGGATTTCAGGGGCATCAATCCCAACTCCTTTGACGGCCGCGGTAATTACTCCATGGGTGTCAAAGAGCAGTTGATTTTTCCCGAAATTGACTATGACAAAATCGACAAAGTCCGGGGAATGGATATTTGCCTGATCACAACAGCAAAAACAGACGAAGAAGCCCGCGCGCTTTTAACCCTGATGGGCGCTCCGTTTGCGAGATAAGGAGGTATTTTTGTGGCCAAAACATCAATGAAGGTAAAGCAGGCGAGGCCTGTAAAGTTTTCCACAAGGCAGCACAACAGATGCAAGATCTGTGGTAGGCCGCACGCCTATCTGCGCAAATACGGAGTATGCCGTATATGCTTCAGGGAGTTAGCCCATGCAGGGCGGATTCCGGGCGTTAGGAAGGCAAGCTGGTAAAGAGCAATTGCAAAGGAGGTTGAAGGTATGCACATCACGGATTCCATCGCCGATATGTTAACGAGAATACGTAATGCAAACTCAGCAAAGCATGATTCGGTGAAAGTGCCGGCATCAAACATCAAGAAGGCGATTGCTCAAATTCTTGTTGATGAAGGTTATGTAAAAAATTACAAGGTCGTGGACGACGGCAAACAGGGGATTATTGAAATAGTTCTCAAGTTTGGGCCGAATAAGTCCCAAGTTATTACCGGTTTACGCAGAGTTTCAAAGCCCGGTCTGCGTATTTACACCAATTGTGAGGATATGCCTAAGGTCATGCGTGGCCTTGGTGTAGCAATCCTCTCAACGTCAAAGGGCATTATGACTGACAAGGATGCGCGCAAAGCCAGTATTGGCGGCGAAGTCCTTGCATTTATCTGGTAAGGAGGTGCTGTTAAGATGTCAAGAATTGGCAAAATGCCGATCACTATTCCGGCAGGCATTGATGTAAAAATCGATGGCAGCACTGTTATCGTTAAGGGGCCTAAAGGCACACTTACCAGAACAGTGCATAAGAACATGAAAGTTGAATCGGACGGTGCGGTGATCAATGTTACCCGCCCCAACGAGGACAAAGAAAACAAATCGCTTCATGGCTTAACACGGTCGCTCGTCGCGAACATGATAATCGGTGTCAGTGAGGGCTATAAGAAGGACCTTGAAATTAACGGCGTCGGTTTTCGTGCCGCAAAGCAAGGGTCCGAATTAGTGCTTACAGTTGGGTATTCCCATCAGGTTATCGTGCCCGAGATTGAGGGCATAACCATTGAAGTTCCGGCTTTTAACAGAATTTCTATTCTTGGCCCGGACAAGCAGATGGTTGGACAGTTCGCAGCGGATATACGTAAAAAGCGTCCGCCCGAGCCCTACAAAGGCAAAGGCATTAAGTACGCAGACGAAATAATCCGCCGCAAAGAAGGCAAGGCCGGCAAGGGCGGCAAATAATCACAATTCGGTTTTAAAGCCCGCATCCGGCTTGAGTGTTGACGGTTCGGGGCAAATGGCAGGCACAGCCTGTGCATAATATGCAGAAATGCTCAAAAGTAAACAAGACGGACATCGCAAAGCCATCGCCGTCTTTAAGGAGTGCAAACTTTATGATTAACAAACCGGATACGAATAAGGCAAGGCTTAAACGCCACAAAAGAGTACGCGGTAAGATCACCGGCTCTGCCTCATGCCCGCGCCTTAATGTATTTCGTTCTCTGAAAAATATTTATGCCCAGTTGATTGACGATGCGAATGGCGTAACCCTTGTATCGGCTTCCACTGCGGAAAAAGATTTTGCAGATTACGGCGGTAACAAGACCGCAGCTCACAAGGTGGGCGAGCTGCTCGCAGAGCGCGCTGCTCAAAAAGAAATAGTAAAGGTTGTTTTCGACCGCGGCGGCTATATTTATCACGGCCGTGTTCAGGAATTAGCCGAAGGTGCCCGCAAGGGCGGCCTCAAGTTCTGAGGAAGGGGAGGGAAAAAATCTTTTGAAAAAAATTGATGCATCTACAATGGAACTTACAGAGCGCGTGGTTTCTATTAACCGCGTTTCGAAAACCGTTAAAGGTGGGCGCAATTTTAAGTTTGCGGCGTTGGTCGTCGTTGGTGACGGCAATGGTACAATAGGCTTCGGTTTAGGAAAATCCGGCGAGGTTCCCGACGCTATCCGCAAGGGAATTGATGACGCAAAGAAGAACTTAATGAAGGTATCCCTCAAGGGGACAACCATTCCTCATGAGATTATCGGCAAGTTTGGCGCCGGCGTCGTTCTTATGAAACCGGCAGCCCCCGGTACCGGTGTTATTGCCGGCGGTCCGGTACGTGCCGTTGTCGAAACCGTAGGAATCAAGGATATCCGTACCAAATCGTTGCGTTCAAACAATCCCGGCAATGTGGTTAAGGCGACATTCAACGGACTTTCAAGACTACGCAATGCGGAAGAAGTCGCACAAATCCGCAATAAATCCGTCAAGGAAATTTTAGGTTAAGGAGGGTGGACAAATTGGCTGACGTTCAAGTTAAACTTATTAAAAGCCTTATTGGCAGCACACGTGTGCAGATTGCCACCGCCCATGCACTTGGTCTTCATAAAATCGGGGATATTTCCGTTCAGCCGGACAATCCCGCCACTCATGGCAAGGTAAACAGAATTACTCACCTTGTTAAAACATGCGAAGCCATGCAAGGAGGTGCTAACTGATGAAGTTGCACGAGCTTTCACAGGAACCCGGATCCAGAAAGGATCGCAAGCGCATTGGCAGAGGAATGTCCTCAGGCCACGGCAAAACTTCAGGTAAAGGTCACAAAGGCCAAAAGGCACGTGCAGGCCGCGGGCCACGTCCGGGCTTTGAAGGCGGTCAAATGCCTTTACAGAGAAGAGTACCCAAAAGAGGTTTTGTTAACATATTTGCCAAAGAGATCGCCATTGTCAACCTTGCTTCGCTCGAAGAAAGATTCGAAGACGGCGCAGTTGTTGATATTGCCACCCTGATTAAGACAGGTTTGATAAAAAAGAGTTTAGACGGTGTGAAGGTTTTGGGTAACGGCGATATCACCAAAAAGCTTACCGTTCAGGTGAACGCTTTTTCTGATACTGCCAAGCAAAAAATCGAAGCTGCCGGAGGAAAGGCAGAGGTGATTTGACGTGATTCAGACCCTGATAAACGCATGGAAAATCGTTGATATCCGTAAGAAACTCTTGTTTACCGCACTGATTATTTTTATCTTCAGAGTCGGTGCAGCAGTTCCCGTTCCCTTCGTCAGTATTGGCGTAGGCGGAATACTTGCCGGGCAAGAAAATGCCGGCACCTTTATGAACTACTTGAGCATGATGACGGGTAACGCCTTTAACTACGGCACGATTTTTGCGATGTCAATCACCCCCTACATCAATGCATCCATTATTATGCAGCTGTTAACAGTTGCTATACCCTACCTTGAAAGACTCCAGAAGGAAGGTGAGGTCGGGCGTAAGAAGATAGCGGCTATCACCCGTTACTTAACCGTTGTTCTCGGTCTTTTACAAAGTACAGCCTACTACTTCTACCTGCGCAACGGCAGCTTTCTGTCAAAAGACTCTGCCGATATGGCTTTTAAAGGTGGATGGGCAGTATTCCAAGCAATTATTATTATTCTGTGCTTCACAGCAGGAACAGCGCTTATCATGTGGCTCGGCGAACAGATTAACGACAAAGGCATTGGCAATGGTATTTCCATTATCCTTTTTGCCGGTATCGTTTCAAGAATGCCGACGCTCATCGCCCAGCTTTACAGCCCCAACGTTAAAATCGGCTACATTGCCAGAGGCGGTCCGTTCTATATTTTATCTCCGCTTGCCGGCATATTGTTAATCTTGATGATCGCGTTCATCGTTTGGATGGATAAATCGGAAAGACGTTTGCCGGTTCAGTATGCAAAGCGCGTTGTGGGACGCAAGATGTACGGTGGTCAAAGCACTCATATTCCGATTAAAGTCAATATGTCCGGTGTTATGCCCATCATTTTTGCGAGTTCCATCCTTTCCCTGCCACCTACGGTGCAGATGTTTATGAAGGTGGAAGAAGGCAGCGGGTTGTTCAAGTTCTTTAATCTGTTTATTCAAACAAACTGGTTTTATGGAATAATATACTTTTTCATGATTATTGGATTTGCGTATTTTTACGCGACCATTCAGTACAATCCGATTGAAATGGCGAACAACATCCGTAAGAACAGCGGCACGATTCCGGGGATACGTCCCGGCGAGCCGACCTCGAGATACATTGCCAAAATACTTTCGAGAATCACCCTGCTCGGAGCACTGCTTTTAAGCGTTGTCGCACTTTTCCCAATCGCATTCTCTCAGATAACGACAGCAATTCTGACCAAAGGGTTCGACTATGAAAGCGGCATGAACGTATCACTCGGTGGAACATCTATCATCATCCTGGTAGGCGTCGCGCTTGAAACAATGAAACAGCTCGAAAGCCAAATGATGATGCGCCACTACAAGGGTTTCCTTGATTAAGGAAACGGTAAGCCAAAACAAGCAAAGGCAAACATCACGGAGGATAAGGCATGATAGTGCTTAAAACCGGCAGAGAACTTTCCCTTATGCGTGAGGCATGTGTCATCTCAGCCGAAGCATTAAGGGCAGCGGGTAAAGCGGTCGAGCCCGGCGTTACAACCGCCGAAATAGATCGAATCGTCCGGGAATATATCGCAATGCGCGGCGCAGAGCCCGCATTCTTGAATTACAACGGATATCCCGCCGCCGCATGCATTTCCATAAATGACGAGGTAATTCACGGCATACCAAGCAGTTCGCGGGTTATCGAGCACGGCGACTTGGTCAGTATTGATTTAGGCGCCAAGTTCAACGGCTATGTCGGCGACAACGCCGCTACTTACGCAGCGGGCGATATTAGTCCCGAAGCGCAGCGGCTGAGCGACACGACCAGAGAAAGTCTTTACGAAGGCATCAAGGTTTGTGTTGCGGGCGGCAGGATAGGCGACATAGGCGCAGCAATTTCGCGGTATTGCGAGGCGAGAGGTTTTTCCGTGGTCAAGGAATACACGGGTCACGGTATAGGCGCTCACTTGCATGAAGACCCAAGCGTACCAAATTACGGCAAACCCGGGCGCGGTACGCGCTTACTGCCGGGGATGACACTTGCCATAGAGCCGATGATAAACCTCGGTTCGGCCGGTATCAAACTCATGCAGGACGGTTGGACAGTAAAAACCGCGGATGGAAAGCTTTCAGCCCATTTCGAGCATACCGTCGCCATAACGACCGACGGCCCCAAGATTCTTACTCAGCTTTGATGTTGGGGGCGGATGAAATGGATTTTGAAATTGGCTATGTCGTCAAATCAACCGCGGGACGAGACAAAGGTAAGCTTTTAGTCGTTACAGCAATCGGGCCCGACAGCGTGTTTGTTTGCGATGGCAAGGAAAGACCGCTACAAAGGCCAAAAAAGAAAAACCCCCGGCATCTCGAATTCTCCGGAATGCGTCTGACTCCGGAGCAAACCGAAACCAACCGGGCATTGAAAAAAGCACTCAACACTCCGGTATTCGAGTGCAACGGCAAACCATAGGAGGGTAAGCATGTCAAAGCAGGATATGATCGAAGTCGAAGGTACGGTTATTGAGGCTCTTCCCAATGCGACCTTTCAGGTTGAGTTGGAAAACGGGCACAGAATATTAGCCCATATTTCCGGCAAGCTGCGTATGAACTATATTCGTATACTACCCGGGGACAAGGTAACGGTAGAAATGTCACCGTATGACCTCACCCGTGGCCGTATTACATGGCGTTCCAAGTAGAGTAAGGAGGGTATTCAAATGAAAGTCAGACCTTCTGTAAAGAAAATTTGCGACAAGTGCAAAATCATCAAACGCAAGGGAAGAATCATGGTCATCTGTGAGAATCCCAAGCACAAGCAGCGCCAGGGTTAAACCGGCGCAAACCATTAATGGAGGTGTAACTGACATATGGCGCGAATTTCAGGTGTCGATCTACCAAAAGATAAAAGGATTGAAATAGGTTTAACTTATATCTTCGGTATTGGTCGCAGAACCGCAAGCGACATTATCGCAGCAACCGGCGTTAATCCCGACACGAGAGTCAAAGATTTAACGGAGAGCGATGTTTCTAAGCTTCGTGAGTACATTGACCGGGATTGTAAGGTCGAGGGTGACTTACGGCGTGAAACAGCCTTTGACATTAAGAGGCTGGTAGAAATTGGATGCTACCGTGGTATCCGTCATCGTAAGGGACTGCCTGTTAGAGGGCAGCGTTCCAAGACAAACGCCCGCACACGCAAAGGTCCAAAGAGGACCGTTGCAAACAAGAAGAAGTAACTCAAGGAGGGATAAAATGGCTACGAAAGCAACCGGTAAGAAAACAGCCGGCACGCGCAGGCGTCGCGAAAAAAAGAATATCGTTACAGGCGCTGCCCATATCCAATCCACATTCAACAATACAATCGTTACCATTACCGATGTGCAAGGCAATGCCATATCGTGGGCGAGCGCAGGGGAAATGGGTTTCAGAGGTTCGAGAAAATCCACGCCTTATGCAGCGCAAACTGCCGGCGAAACGGCCGCAAAGTTGGCTATGGAGCAAGGACTTAAAACTGTTGAAGTGTATGTTAAGGGCCCCGGCTCAGGACGAGAAGCGGCAATCAGAGCATTGCAAACAGCGGGTTTGGAAGTCAGCATGATTAAAGATGTGACCCCCATACCGCATAATGGCTGCCGTCCGCCCAAAAGAAGGCGCGTATAATCAATTTAACTTAGGAGGTTAAACTCATATGGCAAGATATACCGGTGCGGTATGCAAACTGTGCCGCCGCGAGGGCAAAAAGCTTTTCCTTAAGGGAGAACGCTGCTACACGGGCAAATGCTCAATCGAGCGCCGTGCTTATGCTCCCGGCCAACACGGTCAAAACGTCCGCAGAAAGACTTCCGAATATGGTCTGCAGCTTCGTGCGAAGCAGCAGGCAAGGCGCTACTATGGCATTCAGGAAGGGCAATTCCATAAATACTTCCTTATAGCCGAGCGCAAACAAGGCGTAACAGGTGAAAACCTGCTTCGTTTATGCGAAAGCCGTCTGGACAACGTCGTTTATCTTCTGGGCTGGGCAAACTCCCGTGCAGAAGGCAGGCAACTCGTCAACCACGGTCATTATCTGGTGAACGGCAAAAAGGTCGATATCCCTTCGTATCTGATCAAAGCCGGCGATACCGTAGGCATAAAAGCGAAGAGCAAAGAAAGTGAAAAAATCAAAACTGTCCTTGATGTGAACAGTGCCCGGCCCGTGCCTCTATGGCTTGAACTGGACCGAGAAGCAGTCCTGGCTAAGGTACTAAACATGCCTGAACGTGAGCAAATATCTGTTCCCGTTGAAGAACATCTTATTGTTGAGTTTTACTCGAAATAATGTTGCTTAGGGTATTAGATTTATTCACAACGGTGCAGGTGACGACACCTGCGTTAAAATAAGGAGGGTTTTGAATGTTTGAATTCGAGAAGCCGAAAATCGAAACTGCTGACATTCTGTTGGGTGGAACTTACGGAAAGTTTGTTGTAGAGCCCCTAGAGAGAGGATTTGGCACGACACTTGGCAATAGCATGAGGCGTGTTCTCCTTTCGTCACTCCCCGGTTACGCAATAACATCTGTTAAAATTGAAGGCATTCTTCATGAGTTTTCCACTATCAAAGGCGTAAAAGAAGATGTTACGGAGATCGTTCTTAATCTGAAAAGCGTTATTCTCAAGATACACGGTGACGGACCAAAGACGATTTATATAGAAGCAAACGGACCTTGCGACATAACAGCCGGGGATATCAAGATGGATTCCGAAGTGGAAGTCATGAATCCCGACTTGCACATCGCATCGCTCGACAACGGCGCTCACATCAGCATGGAAATGATTTGCGACAAAGGGCGGGGCTATGTTTCCGCCGAGAGAAACAAGCAGAATATGCAGCCTGTCATTGGCGTTATCGCCATCGACTCGATCTATTCACCTGTTTCCAAAGTAAACTACACAGTCGAGAACACACGAAGAGAACAGATTACCGACTATGACAAACTGACTCTTGAGGTGTGGACAAACGGAACAATCAAGGCAAAAGAGGCCGTTTCTCTTGGCGCCAAGATCCTCAACGAGCATCTCAATCTTTTCGGCGACCTCTCCGATGAGGCTTACGAAACAGAGATAATGGTGACAAAGGACGATGACGGTAAAGAACACGTTCTGGAGATGACCATTGAGGAGCTTGACCTGTCTGTGCGCTCTTTCAATTGTTTGAAGAGAGCAAGTATCAACACGGTTGAGGATTTAATCAGCAAGACCGAGGACGACATGATGAAGGTCCGCAATCTCGGCAAAAAGTCCCTGGATGAAGTGGTGGAAAAGCTCGCTACTCTTGAGCTTGCACTGCTCAGGGACGAGGATTAATCCTCTGCATCACCACATGTAAAACACATAAAAACACGGCAAGGAGTGTGATTTGAATGCCCGGTACCAGAAAACTCGGCAGACCGACGGACCACCGCAGGTCAATGCTTAGAGGCTTGGTAACCTACCTGTTGGAAAACGGAAAAATAGAAACCACCGTCACCAGGGCGAAGGAAGTTCGTTCCATGGCGGAAAAAATGATAACCATTGCCAAAACGGACTCCCTGCATGCCAGACGCCTAGTTTTGGCATACGTTACCAAAGAAGATGTTGTCAAAAAACTTTTTGACGAAATCGCGCCGGAGTACAGAGATGTAAAAGGCGGCTACACCCGCATCGTAAAGACCGGCCCGCGCCGCGGCGACGCAGCAGAAATGTGTATCATCGAATTGGTGGAGACCGAAGCGGAAAAGGCGAAGGCCGCCAAGGCGAAGAAGCCCAAAACCACTAAGAAAGTGGCTGACAAGAAGACCACGACTGCTAAAACAGCCAAAACTGAAAAAGCAGAGAAACCTGCAGAGAAAAAGACAACTGCAGCTGCTAAGCCGGCAAAAGCTGAAACCAAGACCGAAGTCAAGACTGACGTCAAGGAAGAAAAAGCGGTAGAGGTAAAAGAAGAAGCCACAGAAAAGAAGGCGACACCGGCCGCAAAACCCGCAAAGGTTGAAGCAAAAGCAGAAAAAGCAGTAAAAGTAGAACCTGCAAAAGAAACGGTTGAAAAACCGGCCAAAACCGAAGAAACAGCGGAATAAAATTTCATTTAATAAGCCCTTGAAGCGTGTTAAAACGCTTCAAGGGCTTGTTTTGCTTCTTTGGAAGAGGATATGCCGTATTCTTCTCACGTAATCAATCTATATTAATTGCATATTCATTTTTATATGCAGTATTCCCTCTTCAAGGAATTCATCCCCATCACGTATAAAACCCATTTTTTCATAAAGCGATGCCACATAAGCCTGTGAATCAAGTGTGGCAACTTTAGCGCCTTCCCGTCTAGCTATGTCAATCAAGGCGTTACAAATAACGCTCGCATAGCCCTTGCCGCGTTTATCCTTCAAAACCGCTACCCGCCCAAGTCTTGCAATATCATCATGAATATACAATCTGCCGCTGCCTATGGGAGCGGCATCTTCATATAAAACGATATGAAAGCATTCGGAATCCAGCCCATCCATTTCGTTTTCGATAGGGATATTCTGCTCTTCGACAAAAACTGTTTTCCGTATTTCGTAGGAGGCAGAAAAATCCTCGTTTGGTTTAATTTCAACTGGGCTTACCATAGAATCACCGATTTACCTTTATAAATTCTTTGACTGTTTAACTTAATATTAGTTTACTGTTTTTATTTTTGTTAGTCAAGGATAGTTCGTTTTTGGCTTTTGTTTTCTGTTCTCCCTTGCCTTTTTCACTCAATTGTCTTACAATATTTAAGGAATGCAAAGGGGATTGATTTATGAAAATCGGGAGCGCGCTGCGTCGTCTTTATGCACCCGAGTATTTGCTCAAGCCGGAAAAATGGATGGGTGAGGTACTCCCTGCAAAAGATGTCTACAAATCGCTGTCAAGGGTTGCTTGGCCCGCCACGGTGGAAATGGTGCTCATCAGTTTGATGAATTTGGTCGATACCATCATGGTTTCTTCCATGGGTGCGTTTGCCGTCGCCGCAACAGGGCTTACTCAGCAACCCCGAATGATATTCTTCTCGTTTTTCTTCGCACTCAATGCCGGCGTTACGGCCATTGTCAGCCGCCGCAAGGGCGAGCAAGATGTTGCGGGTGCCAACAAATGTCTTTCGCAGGCAATCATGATCTGCGTTGTTTTGAGCGGTGTACTCTGTGCGCTTTCTTTTACAGTGGCAAGACCGCTTTTGATGTTTGCGGGTGCGCAGGCCGACACCATCGAGCCCGCGGTCATTTATTTTAAAATAACCATGGTTGGTATGGTGTTCGCAGCGATAGGCATGGTTATTAATGCTGCTCAGCGAGGCGCCGGTAACACCAGAATTTCAATGTGGACCAACTTGATTGCCAATGTTGTGAATGTTGTTTTTAACTATTTGCTTATCAATGGCATTGGCGTTTTTCCAAAGTGGGGCGTAAAAGGTGCCGGGATAGCAACGCTTATGGGCAATGTCGCAAGTTGTCTGATATCTATTTACTCCGTCTCAAAGCCTTTTGAGTTTTTGCACATCAAGGTGAAAAGTCTTTTTAAATTTGAAAGCGATGTTATAAAACCCTTGCTAAAAATCAGCTCTTCCGCCGCACTGGAGCAGAGTTTTGTCCGCATCGGTTTTTTTGCGTATACAAAAATTGTCGCGACACTCGGCACCGCTGCCCTTGCTACACACCAAATCTGCATGAGCATCATCAATTTATCTTACTCGTTCGGTGACGGCCTCGGTATTTCGGCGGCGTCCCTTGTCGGGCAGAACTTGGGCAGAAGGCGCCCGGATATTGCGATGGTTTATGGCAAAGCCGCACAACGGATTGGCGTGCTCGTTTCCGTCGGCTTAATCGTTTTGTTCACCGCGGGGGGACGAATGATTATGGGGATGTTTACGAATGTAGAGGAGATTATAGACATCGGTCAAAAAATCTTGCTGATTGTCGCATTCACAGCTCCCGGGCAAATTTCTAACGTCGTCTTTTCCGGTAGTCTGCGTGGTGCGGGGGACACGAGATTTGTGGCCTACTCGTCACTGGTCAGCATTGCAATTGTCCGACCACTTGTGAGCTATGTGCTTATATTCCCACTGAAGCTTGGGCTTATTGGCGCTTGGATAGGTTTGTTTATCGACCAACATGTGCGGCTTGCTTTTTCATCCTACCGATTTAAAAAAGAAAAATGGCAAAAAATAAAATTATAGGAGAGCTAACATGGGTATTATCAATCGTGCAAACTGGATCAAAGGGGCACTGAAACTCGGTAAAGACGCCCCGACAAACACCTCCGCCATTGTATGGACTTCGGTCGTCAGCGATGTCGCGACGGATACCGGGCTTGATTTTACCAAAACGTTTGTCTGTAAAAGCGGCGTGAAGAAAGCTGAGCTACAGATTTCCGCTCTGGGTATTTATGAGGCAACACTCAACGGCGCTCGCATCGGTGATTTTATTTTTGCGCCGGGCTGGACCTGTAACGAGAAACGTGTGCAATACCAAAGCTACGACGTGACCGAGCAGTTAAAAAACGAAAACAATTTAACCGTCACCCTTGGCAGAGGCTGGCGTTATCTTGGCAAAAATCCGGAAATCATAACCAACGGATTCAGCAACAAAGACATGGCACTGATCGCGGTGCTTGAACTGGAATACGAAGATGGCACGAAAGAACTTATCACAACGGATAAAACTTGGCTTGTAGCGGAAAGCAAAATACGCTACAGCAACCTTTATAACGGAGATATTTATGACGCCGGTTTTATACCGGAAGGGTCGGTGCCTGCCATAGAGATAAACCATACCAAAGATATCCTGATTCCTCAGCAGGGCGAAAAAATAGTGGAAACAGAGCGTCTGCCGGCAAAAGAGCTGATGAACACACCAGCCGGCGAAACGGTGATCGATTTTGGACAAAATCTGACGGGGTATGTCGAGTTTAAAATCCGTGGTAAAAAGGGCGACAAAGCAACCGTGCAACATGCCGAAGTGCTCGATAAAGACGGTAATTTTTATACCGAGAACTTGCGCAGTGCCAAGCAGGAGATTATTTTTATTTGCGACGGGGAAGAGCATGTCTATAAGCCGGCATTGTCCTTCCAGGGTTTTCGCTATATCAAGCTGGTAAATTGGCCGGAATCTGTGAACCTGTCGGATTTTACCGCCATTGTTGTGCATTCCGATATGAAGCGCACCGGGCATTTTGAGTGTTCGGACCGAGATATAAACCAACTTTATAAAAATATCGTCTGGGGTCAGCGCGGCAACTTTCTCGATGTGCCAACCGACTGCCCCCAACGTGACGAGCGCTTGGGCTGGACAGGGGATGCGCAGGTGTTTGTACGTACGGCTTCCTATAATTTTGATGTCGAAAAGTTCTTCACAAAGTGGTTAGCCGATTTAGCGGCAGACCAATGCGAGAATGGCAGCGTGCCCCATGTTATCCCGGATGTTCTTGACAAGCAAGGCGGTTCCGCCGCTTGGGGAGATGCGGCAATCATTTGCCCTTGGCAGATGTATTTGACTTACGCCAACAAGGAAATACTAGCGGCTCAGTTTGACTCTATGAAAAAGTGGCTGGATTTTATTCAATCAAGGTCAAAGAATTTTATTTGGAATAAAGGCGACCATTTCGGCGACTGGCTCAATTTGGAAAAGGATGCAGGCAATAAGGAAGCAGACAAAAAGCTTATCGCAACAGCGTTTGCCGCGTATTCTACTGCGCTGTTCGTAAAGGTAGGCAATTTACTGGGCAAGGATATGCAGGAATATGAGTTGCTGCGGGACAACTATAAGGCGGCTTTTTGCAAAAAATATATCAAACACGGCAAAGTTGTTGGCAACACCCAGACCGCCTGTGTGTTGGCACTCTATTTTGACTTGACAGATGAAAAAGAAGCGGTCGCCGCTCAGCTGGAAGGGCTGGTCAAAAAACACGGTCATTTAACCACCGGTTTTGTTGGCGCACCGTACCTGCTGCATGTCTTAACGGCAAACGGTTATGTGAAAACCGCCTATGATTTGCTGTTTAGAAAAGAGTACCCCTCGTGGCTCTACCCCATCGGTTTGGGCGCGACAACAATTTGGGAGCGCTGGAACGGCATCTGGCCGGACGGCACCATGGCCGACAAAGGCATGAACTCCTTCAACCATTACGCCTACGGCGCGGTTGGGGATTGGCTGTATGGAACCATGGGGGGGATTAATACGGATGAAAACGCCCCGGGATTTAAGCATATCATCTTTAAACCCATACCGGATGAGCGTCTTGATTATGTCAAAGCTTCTGTCCTGAGCCGCCACGGCGAAGTCAAAGCCGAATGGCAAAGGGTTGATGGTCAGGTGAAATATACCTTTACCGTGCCGCAAGGATGTACGGGGACGGCGACGGTGGATGGAGAGGTTACGGAGCTATCTGCCGGCGTAACTGAGCTTTAAAAGGCCCCTTTTCCAATAGAGCTGTCATCTGCGGGACGACACAGTCATCTGCGGGACGACACAGTCATCTGCGG
>JAAYFA010000261.1 GCA_012728445.1 Clostridiales bacterium
GATATATTCCGGCTTCGCCACTGCTTTGGTAACAACCATTGTGAGACCCACGTAGGTCGCAAAAATCGCACCGAAGAAAAGGTAAAAATCCATATCCTTCGGGTTCATAGGCGGCAGCATCAGGTAATAATACAAAGCCCCAAGCACAAGAGTGCCCACAACACAAATAGCCGTTTTAAGCCCGGCTTTTTCCGGCGGGATGATAATCTCTTTCTTTCTGCTTGCACCTTTTCCCGTAAAATCTACTTTAATGGGATCCATTGTTACAACTCCTTAAAATTCAGTTTTAACGGCTGAAACCGTATAACAAATTATACATTAAAGAACACTTGATTACAAGCGTTTTATTATGAACTCCCCCCCTATCGGCTTCTTAGCGGGTTCGCTTTGCGATTCGCGGGGTTTTCATTGACGCGTTTATGCCAAAATGCTATAGTACATATAATCGAATGCAATTTGAAAGGAAGGGTTTTTATGCTGAAGTTTTCCCCTTGTATTGAAATGATGTTTACCTCTGTGCCCTTTATGGAGCGTTTTGCCGCTGTGCGTGCCGCCGGGCTCGACTGCGCCGAATTTTGGGGTTGGACGCAACGCGACCCGGCGGAACTTAAAGACGCTGCCCAAAAAGCAGCTATCACCATCACGAGCATGTGTGTCGGCACGAAAGACGCCGCGCTGACCGAGGAATACGATAAAAAGGCACTGCTTTCGCCCGACAGCGGCAAAGTGCTCGCAAAGGTTGTTGAGGAATCAATTGAAGTGGCAAAAACCCTCGGTGTGCCCGCGCTGATTATAACCACAGGGCAGGAACGCGAAGACGTTTCACACGAAGAGCAGCACAACTATGTTGTGCAAGCACTGCGCACGGTGGCCCCGCTTTTTGAAAAATCCGACATATTGGCGGTGCTCGAGCCGCTGAATATCCTTTGCGACCACAAGGGCTATTTTCTTTCCTCGGGGTATGAAGCATTTGACATCATCCGCGAGGTTAACAGCCCCAAGATTAAGCTGCTGTACGATATTTACCACCAGCAAATTACAGAAGGCAACTTAATTCCGAATATTCGAAATAATATTGACCTGATAGGCCACTTCCACGTGGCGGATAACCCCGGGCGCAATGAGCCGGGTACCGGCGAAATTAACTATAAAAACGTTTTTGCCGCGATTGATGCACTGGATTACGAAGGGGTTGTCGGTCTTGAATACAGCCCGACCATCGATGCGGCACTGGCGCTTAGGAATACGGTTGCACTGGCGGAGTAACAAAAATACATAATAAAATCATCAAAAAAGGGGGCTATTATGAAGAAAATTATTGGTTTCATGTTTTTCATTGCTATTTCCACGTTAATATTAACTTCACCTAGTTTTACATTAATAGTTCCGGTTCCGGTTCAAGCTGAGACTCAAACTGAGGTTCCGACTGATGATGAGACCGAGGCAAATACAACCGATTTTGTTAGTGATTACGGAGCTATTGGTAATGATTTAATTGATGACACCGAGGCAAATACAACCGGTTATGTTAGTGATTACGGAGCTATTGGCAATGATTTAATTGATGACACACAATCAATACAAAATGCAATAAACGCTGCTGGTGAAAATGGATATGTGTGTTTCAATGAAGGTGAAATTTACAATATTTCCGCTACAACCAATAAGCAAAACATTCTAACTGTTATGCATAATAATCTAGAGATTGACTTAAATAATTCAACAATCAAATTAACCCCAAATGCTTTTGAGAGTTATAAAATGTTTTATATCTGTGGAGCGAGAGACGTAAAAATTCATAATGGCTTTTTACAAGGGGATAGGGTAGACCATATATATAAAAAAAGTATATCGAGAATAACGGTTAAAAATGGGGGAACCGGTTATACGGCAGGAAAATTAGTTGTCAATGACGAGGGAACAGGCGGAAGTGGGCTAGCAGGCACCTATCATGTAACAAATGGGGTTATAACAAGCATTAACATAACAAATTATGGCGGTGGTTATTTGAC
>JAAYFA010000305.1 GCA_012728445.1 Clostridiales bacterium
CCGATTGCCGTTGAGGCCATGGAGCCCAAACTCGGCATCGGTGCGGATACGCCGATACCGATAAAACTCAGAAAACTTTCCGTAAAAATTGCGGAAGGAATCTGTAGTGTCGTGGTGACGATCAGCGTACCGATGACGTTTGTTAAAAGATGCTTGCCGATAATTCTTGTATTGCTCGCGCCTAGCGCTCTTGCGGCGGTTACATATTCCTGTTCTTTTAGTGATAAAATCTGGCTTCTTACAATCCTCGCCATACCAACCCAGTAAAGCAGTGAAAATACGATAAAAATACAGATGAGTCCCACGCCAATTGTATTGATCCATTGAAATCCGGGCACCGTATTGGCCAAGTTCTGTAAGGGATATTTAAGCGATACCATTAAAATAATGATGATCAGTATATCGGGTATGGCATAAATAACATCAACAATTTGCATCATGAAAACATCTACTTTGCCGCCCAAAAAACCTGATGTTGCGCCATATATCGAGCCGATTAAAAGCACAAGAACACTCGCCACAATACCGACAAGCAACGATATTCGGCTGCCCATCATTAATCGAATTGTCGTGTCCCGACCCAAAGCATCCGTCCCAACAAAATGCGGAAAAACTTTTTCTCCGGCCGCCTTTGCGGCAAGCTCCTGCTCTGAATACTGCATCGGCGCCAAGTCTTCACTGCCGCGTATTTGCTGCTCATAGGAATAGGGATAAAACGACGGCGCAATAAAAGCAAAAATAAGGGTTAAAATAATCACAAACAGGCTTATCATTGCAATTTTATTCTTTTTAAGGCGATTAAAGCCATTGTGCCAAAAGCCAATGCTTTCTCTCATGACAACAAGGCTCTCTTTTTCCTCTTGATTTGCGGGAAGGAAATCCGAAACATCAAGCTGAAAGCTCATTTTCTTTACATTGTCGCTCATATTATCAAGACTCCTTCCTATTTGTATTTTATTCTTGGGTCAACCAACTTGTAAACAACATCAACAATAAAGTTCATCGTTATAATCAGCGTCGCCAGAAAAATAGTGGTTCCCATAATCATTGTGTAGTCTCTATTAAGTATGGAACTGATAAAGTAGTTCCCGAGCCCCGGTACCGTAAATATTTTCTCAACAATAAAACTGCCGGTTAACGTGTAAGCAAGCAAAGGCCCAAGGTAGGTGACGACGGGCAACACGGCATTGCGCAGTGCGTGTTTAAAGAGAATTGAAAACATCGAAAGTCCCTTTGCTTTGGCCGTTCTGATGTAATCCTGGCCAAGGACTTCCAACATGCTCGAACGCATCAAACGCGTAATATAGGCAGTCGGATAAAAAGAAAGAGACATGACGGGCATAATGTAGTGCTTCCACGAAGTGAGCCCGTATGTCGGTAAAAGATTAAGCTTGACACTTAGCAACATCATTAAAACAGTGGCAACGACAAAACTTGGCACGGCAATTCCGGTTGTTGAAACCAGTAAAATGACACTATCCTGCCATTTACCCCGCTTGAGCGCCGCGATAGAACCGAAGGGTACGCCGAGCATCACAGCGAGAATAATAGATAATCCGCCGATTCTGGCTGAAACTTTAAAGCCGGCCGTGATAATATCGCTTACTTCTCTGCCCCTTTGCTTCATTGAAGGGCCCATATCACCGTGGAACATTTTTACAAAATAATTTTTATACTGAATATGTTTTGGTTGGTCAAGCCCATACTTTTCGTTTAGCGCAGCAATTGTTGCCTCGGTCGGGGATTTTTCCGCCAAAAACGGACCGCCCGGTACCATAAACATCAAAAAGAAGGTCGCAGTTGCAACTATCCACAGCGTGAGAACAGAGATAAAGACTTTTTTTACAAGGTATTTTGTCAACCGGATGCACCCCCGAGGTTTTTTATTAATAACCTGCTCATTTTTTATAACCGTACATTTTATATGGAGTTACTTACTCTATTATTTTATACATTATATATGATTTGTAGTCAAAGTGCAATAGCAAATTCTAAAGTCATTGATATATATAGCTTTTTTTGACAATAGGCACCCGAAAAATAGACAAACGAGGGGGCTTCTGCCACATTATCGGTATGCAGAAGTCCTCTCATCTTTTTTAATATTCCGTTTTATTCGACCGCGACCCAGGTCGCTATATATGTCCATTTGGAGGGGATTTTTTCCGTTTCGTTCTTTATCCATTCCCCCTTTAATCCCAACTCTTCGGCGACAAGTTCAAAGTGGCACATGGCGATACCTAAATCGTTCTTTTGCAAATCGTAGCTTGACACACCATAGCCTTCGTTTCTGCAAACAAAAAACCGATATTCGTTTTTAACTCGAATAACAC
>JAAYFA010000136.1 GCA_012728445.1 Clostridiales bacterium
ATCTTCGGTCTTAAAGGTGTTGTCAAAGAAGTCTCTCAGGAATATCAGTGCGACTGAAAGCATCAAGCCCAGCATCGTACCGATAGCGGCATATTGCCACACAACGGGCTTCACGGGCTTCGCCGGAACCTTTGCCGTGTCAATCACTTCGGCACTACCGGCTTTAATCACGCGAATAATCGTGGCGGGCGAAACTTTGACCAAAGCGTTTGCGATAGTTTGTGCCAAAACAGGATCCTTGTTTTCAACACTTATTTGAAGAACCTCGGTTTCGCCGATACCGGCAACTTTAATATAGGATTTTATCTGTCCGATTGTCAGGGCCGTGCCAAGCTCTTTTTTGACAAGCTCGATATTTGTATCACTCATCATAATTAAAGTATAGGATTTCACCAGCTTTTGCGTCAGCAGTATATCGCTGTAGCTCATCTGGTTTTGTTCGGATGCCTGGTACTGCGATTTATTGACAATCATGGTCGCCTGTGCAGAATAAATAGGCGTAATGTAAACACTGCTGTACACGTACATAACAACGGTGAATATGAACGCCGTAATGACAATAAATGGCCATTTTCGTAGCAGCATGGCGATAATTTTTCGAATATCCATAAAATACCTCTTGCCTTAATATTTTTCTCAGAAATTATATAGTGCTGTTATTCTACACTGTAAAAGACTTTTATGCAACATTTTTTCGAATAATTGCAGCACACTTTTTGCAATCGGAACCCTTTTATTTGCGCCAAACCATTTTGTTGACAATTCCTACATAGCTTTGGATAATTTTTATAGCTTTGACGCTGACATTTTCATCCACATAGTCCGGTGTAGGAACGCCCAGATCTCCGTTTTGAACCATGCTAACGGCAAGATCTACCGCTTGCAAAACTTGCTCGGTTGATATCCCACCGATGATAAAATTACCCTTGTCCATCCCCTCCGGCCGTTCCGTGCTGGTTCTGATGGATACCGCAGGGAACTTGAAGTATGATGCTTCTTCCGGTATCGTTCCGCTGTCGGACACAACACAAAACGCATTCATCTGCAGGTTGTTATAATCGGAAAACCCGAAAGGCTTTAAGCTCCTTACATTCGGATGAAACTTGAACGTTCTGAGTTCAATATACTTTGCGCTCCTAGGGTGCATACTATAAATGATTGGCATATCATAGCTCTCCGCCATGGCATTTATTGCGTTCATCAGGGAGAAAAAGTTCTTTTCATCGTCAATATTCTCTTCCCGGTGCGCCGAAAGCAGAATATATTTTTCCTTCTCCAACCCCAGAGTCTCCAGCACTGTGCTGGCTTTGATTTTTTCGATGTTCGCCGTGAGCACTTCCGCCATGGGGGAACCGGTAACATAGGTCCGCTCCTTCGTCACCCCTTCGCTGTTGAGGTAACGCCTAGCGTGTTCGCTGTAACACAAATTTACATCGGCGATGTGGTCCACTATCCGCCGATTCGTTTCTTCCGGCAGGTTTTCATCAAAGCATCGGTTGCCCGCTTCCATGTGAAAAATCGGAACCTTGAGTCTCTTGGCGGATATGGCAGACAACGCCGAGTTCGTATCGCCGAGAATAAG
>JAAYFA010000202.1 GCA_012728445.1 Clostridiales bacterium
CAGGCTGAGTCTTTTTCATCCGTCGTGCAAAAAGGCCCCGCGGATGAGTCCCCAACAGCAACCGACGAGAGCGAGGACGAACCCGAAGCCTCCCCCGCTCCGACCGGAGCGATTAAAGTTTTCTCTGTATTTAACGAACAAGAAGGCCAACCCTGGTGGGAAACGCCGGAAGCGGAGGAAATTTTCGGCAGCCATAAAGACGTATCGCCCCCGGCAGAAATTATTATTGAACCGCAAGGGCCTATAAAAATACCGGAAGAACCCGAATGGACATCGGACATTTTTTCGGACACGCCTGCCGCACCGAAGGAAATTGAAGACCCCGACTGTGTCGACTCGGCCGACTTCCTGTGTGGGATGGAAACCGACGAAGCCAGAGAACGTTTTTTAAATGTATTCGTTTTGGAAAAAACAGCGGAGCATGAACTTGTCGACGTAGATGACCCGATAGAAAAGCCCGGCGTTATTGTCGAAAAAGGCGTTTCCGCAAGAACCTCGGACTTGGAGCCGATGCCAACGGTTTTACCTGCCGAGGAAGTGCTCCGCGCTGCAAGGCTTGCGGAGGATAAAACAAGAATCAACGGCGCCACCCCTGCGGCGTCTCCCACAGAAAAAAAGGATATCGTTGACGGGCAGATTATCCTTAAAGGATTTGAATCCATTGATCACCGGCCGGAAAAAGTCAACGAAAGCAGCGTTGAAGAAGATTTACTGCTCAGACGCCGCGAAAAGGCAAAAAAGTTCATCAAACTGATCGGTATCCCCGAGGAAGGGGATGAAAACGAGCACGCTCAAATTTTCCAAGGCTTTGAAGAAGTATCCCCCGACGAGGAAGAGGACGACGCACAAGCGCGCACGCCCGCAAAAGCTGCAAAAAAGAAAAGTCCGGAATACCGTTTTCCGGAGCAAAAAAACAGAATATACGCCTCTATCCATTCCGCTGCCAAAAAGGCTGCGGTAAGCACTCTTGCTTTGGCCATCATTGAACTGCTGTGTCTGGCCCTGCTTGTGTTGCCACGGTTTTTTGAGTCGGCCGCGGTTGACTCACCCTTACTTGCGGCCGGTGGCGCGACTTCAATTTTTCTGAATTTAATATTGCTGAACCTTGCCTGTTTTTTCAGCATGCCCATTTTACTTTCCGGTTATCAGTCGCTCATCAAATTCAAACCAAACTGCGATACGGCCGTGTCCCTCGCAGTCACCGCTTGCGCGCTGCACCTGGTTATCGCTTTATTTGTGCCGCCGTCGAGCAAGTTTGTGTTTACATCTTTTTGCGCCGCGGTCGTTTTCGCGCTGATGCTAAACTCCGCCGCCAGAAAAATCAGTCATTCCACTGCGCTTGACAACTTTCGATTTTGCGCTTTTGACTCCTCGGAAAATCTCTACAGCATTCGTGCTGTTGAAGACAACAACGATGCCTTCGAAATCGGCAGAGGCATCCTCATGAGTAACCCCGCCGTTGTCTACTCCGCCAAAACGGAGTTTCCGACAGATTTTGTCGCCAATGCCAAAGATATCGGTCTGGCAGAAAAATTCTGTAAAATCCTAGTCCCCGCCACATCGGGGTTTGCTATCCTTACGGGCATCGTATCGGGCTTTATTGCCGGTGATTTCTTGTTCGGTTTTTCCATGTTTGCGGCCGCAATGTGTCTGGGCGTCCCCGCGGGCTCTCTGCTCGCTTCGGTGGTGCCTTTACGCAGTGCGAACAAACGCCTCAATTTAGACGGTGCGATGATAGCCAACCAAGACGCCGCCGAAGAATGTGCCAAAAGCAACGCCGTTGTTATTGACAG
>JAAYFA010000272.1 GCA_012728445.1 Clostridiales bacterium
ATAACCCTTATCTCATCCCCCGCCTTAATCTCCCCACCCTTAACAACCTTGGCAAAAATACCTTCCGTCGGCATAATACATTTGCCGACGATTTTTGCTATTTCACAGCCGGAATGGCATTCCTTGCCGATTTGCGTTACTTCTATGACGGCGTCACCGATTTTTAGATGGGTGCCAACCGGTAGTGTAAATAGTTCGATGCCGATGGTGGTTATGTTTTCTGCAAAGGAGCCTTCACAGATGCCTTTGACGCGGTTGGGGTCTTTTGCCTGCGCTTTGGATTTGTCAACGCTTTCTTGCGCGAGCAAACTAATCTGTCGATGCCAATTGCCGCCGTGGGCATCGCCCTCCAGACCGAAATCCACCACCAACATGGCTTTTCCAACATTCTTTTTTATTGTTCCCTTTTCTTTGCTGATATTTACAGCTGTTACTTGCGGCATATGTGGAATCATCCTTTCAAAGTTTGAAATAATTGTAACTGCTGATACAAAACGAGCGTTCCGCAAAGCGGGTAAAGGTTATACTGTTGAACTTTAAGTGACTTTTCCAATAAGTGAAAGACACTTCTTTCACTTATTTAACCGCCAATGCTTTGTAGCGAATATCCGGCTGCACATCCCCGCTCAAAATGATGGCCTGTGGGTTTTTCACGAATTGCGGTTTTGATGACCTCCATTAGTTTTTGCTCGTCATCGATAAACGGTTTCAATGGTGTTTTATTTTCACTCCCTAGGCACGGTAACAAACTGCCGTCCGACAATACACGCACCCGGTTACAGCTGTCGCAGAACTTTTCCGTTATGGGGCTAATAAAACCGACTTTGCCTTGCCAATTTTTGGCCGTGTAGTCTACCGAGGGTTGTGACTTTGATGAACCTTCAACGGGCAGCAAATAGGGATGCCGAGCAAGAATTTCACTGTTCGGTACGATGGCCTCCCCATCGCCATTTGGCCCAAACGGCATTAATTCGATAAAGCGCACCGTGACGGGGTTCTTCCTTGCAAAACGGATGAAGTCATCCGCCTCATCGTCGTTTATCCCCTTCATAAGCACCGCATTTATGTGTAAAGGGGTTAAGCTTGCCACCAGTGCCGCATCGATGCCGTTCATCACATCATCCAGCTTGCCGCCGCCTGTAATCTCCTTGTAACGCAAGGGATTCAGGGAGTCTAAACTGATGTTGATACGCTGCAGCCCTGCCGCTTTCAGTGCCTTTGCAGAGTCATGCGTGAGTAAGACGCCGTTGCTTGTCGCGGTTATTTCATCTAAGCCCTCTATGGTGGCAACTCGCTCAATAATCTCAGTTAAATCCGCTCTTACTAGCGGTTCTCCGCCTGTTAAGCGGAGTTTTTTTATGCCGCATTTTACAAACGCTTGCACAATTTGCTGTATTTCATACGCGCCGAGTTCATCTTTTGCCGAAAGACAATTTTGATTGCCACAGTAGCCGCAACTCAGGTTGCAGCGCTGCGTTACCGAAAAACGCAAATAATTGATCTGTCGGCTGAATTGGTCAAGCATTGTTTTCTCCCTGCGCTGTAAAATCTCCGGATTTCCCGCCACTTTTCGCGCGTAATTTTATCTCGCTCACGGTCATTGTCCTGTCCACCGCTTTGCACATGTCATAAACCGTCAGAGCCGCGACGGAAACGGCGGTCATGGCTTCCATTTCAATCCCTGTTTTGTAAACACAGGAAGCGGCAGCGGTAATGACAATCGTATCCGGCTCGACGACGCGAAATGCAACCTCAACCTTGTCGATCGGGATGTTGTGGCACAGAGGAATCAGCTCCGATGTCTTTTTGGCCGCCATAATCCCCGCAAGGCGAGCGGTGGAAAAAACATCGCCTTTGGGCATGCCGTTTGCGACGATGAGCGCCAGGGTTTCCGGCTGCATTGTAACAACAGCTTGCGCGGATGCGAACCGGGCGGTACTCTTTTTTTCGCCAATGTTGACCATAGAGGCCTCGCCTTTTTCGTTGAGATGAGATAAGGACATGGTGTTCGCTCCTCATTCAAAATTCTGCTTCGGCGGGGGCAAGCCCCCGCCCTACCCGATGCTTTTATATTTTTGCTTTTGTTGTACCGGTGTGTAGCTTCGGCGGGGGCAAGCCCCCGCCCTACACGATGCTTTTATATTTTTGCTTTTATTGTACCGGTGTGTGGCTTCGGTGGGGGCAAGCCCCTGCCCTACCCGATACTTTTATATTTTTCCTTTTATTGTACCGGTGTGTGGCTTCGGCGGGGGCAAGCCCCTGCCCTACACGATGCTTTTATATTTTTGCTTTTATTGTACCGGGTTTGTTTAAGGTGTAGCCGCCAAGTTTTTCCAATCTGCCGGCAAACTCCTCGCTTTTCAGCACATCGATAAACGCTTGGACGCCTTCATTTTCTAAATCTTCCGTGCGGCAAATAAAATCATACTGTTCGTTTGCCACCGGAATAAAATCCAAATTGTACATTTTAGCGGCGGAATAAATGCCCAGCCCCATATCCGCACTACCGGTGGCAATCAGCGCCGCAACGGCTGTGTGAGTGAACTCTTCTCTGTTGTAACCGTAAACGGTTTTCTCCTCTATGCCATGTTTTTTCGCAAGAAAATCGCAAAGAATCCTTGTGCCCGAGCCCCGCTGCCTGTTGACATACGAAATACCGGTATCGGCAATATCTGCAAAGCCTTTGATAGCCTTCGGGTTGCCGGGTGCTGTCATCAACCCCTGTGTTCGGCCGACACCCTCGATAAGGACGACACCGCCTTCCGGGAAATGGGTTTTTAAATACGACACATTATAGTCGCCCGCTTCATCCAGTAGATGAACGCCGCCGATATGGGCTTGCCTCGATTTCAACGCTATGATGGCACCCATACTACCCACATGGGCGGACGATACTTCATGCCCCGAAGCGCAGCGTTTGAGAATATCCGCCGCTTCGTCAATAAGTGGGTCGTGACTGCCGGTAACAACAAGCAGGTTTTTAATCGTATCGATATCTTTTAACAACCAAACCTGCACCGTTTCGCCGCTTTCGTAGCCTTCGCAGTTCTGCGGAATATCTATAATGCAATGCGCATTCGTAAAGCTGGTGATAATACCCGCTCCCCTACTCAGCGGAATAGCGGCAAGCCTGCCGCCGGCATAGCTTAAACGCGCCCTGACAAACTCGCGGTATTTTAAAGTGGATGTGATTTTTCTGGAAAGAACGGCTTCCACGGTATCTTCTGTTTTTGAATTGCGGCACAGAAGTCGGTCTACGATTCCGCGGACAATCTTTTCCATCACAAGAATGGCCGAAACGCTGTAGCCCGGTACCCCAATACACGGCACCGCGCCCAAATGACCCAAAACCGCCGGCTTTCCGGGCTTTATGGCGATGCCGTGAACAAAAAGTTCCCCTAATTCTTCTACTATCGAAGAC
>JAAYFA010000320.1 GCA_012728445.1 Clostridiales bacterium
AGGTCGTTCAGAGCATATTCCACCCGAGGAGGAACTTCCGGATAAACTGTGCGAGTGATGATGCCGTCTGCTTCCATAGAGCGCAAGCTATCCGTCAAGACCTTTTGGCTGATTCCGTCTAAACTTTTTTGCAGTTCGTTAAAGCGCCATGGACGGACGAGAAGGTTGCGCATGATCAGCAACTTCCACTTGCTTCCGATAAGCTGCACAGTGGTCGCAACCGGACAGGCCGGGAGTTCGTCTTTTTTCTTCATTGATTCGCCTCTTTTCTCCAATGTGTATGCTACACTCGATTTTAATTGTTACATACGGATTATAGCATGACAAGCAACGGCTTGGCATCGTTATACATAAAGGTAGAGGTTGGGCGCAATCACGAATTCTCAATAATCCCTAACCCAACCAGTCCCAATCGTGCAAGAAGTGCGAATATACATTCAAAAGCAGCGTATTGCCTTGATTCCAACAAGACAAGTTTTCTTAATTGGGAAATTTTCAAACCGCTCAGATCCTGAACCCGCCCATACCGTTGTATTAAATAATAAATACTATATTTAGGCTAAGATCTGATTTGGTTTCACTAATATTCTTTTAACTGATGCGGACAGTTCCATAGTGGAAGTTCCTGTTAGGGCCAAAGGTTACAAAAAGGTGCGTACTTGTATATATTGAAAAATAATCATAAAATCATAAGCACAGAGGGTAGAGATGCCCACTAAATCATTTTAAGGAGATCAATAATATGGCACTTTCAAATCTATCTGGATGGAACAATATGGGGGCTGCTGGCTCCGCCTGTGGCGCAGCAGATAAACCGGAAGAAAAGGCTGCCGCCTGTGGCGCAGCAGATAAACCGGAAGAAAAAGCTGCTGCTTGTGGTGCAGCAGATAAGCCCGCCGCCTGCGTTGCAGCAGACAAGCCGGAAGAGAAACCTGCCGCTTGTGGCTCTGCCTGCGGTGCCGGCGACAAATAAACTGATTGTTCACCCAACCCCGGTGGGTTATCCCGCCGGGGATTTAGAAAAAAACTCGGCAGCTGCCGATTTTATTTAAAATAACTAAATTATTATGAAAGAATATTTCGCTTTTCAATGGCATATTACCGACGACTGCGACCAACGCTGTAAGCATTGTTACATTTTTTCCGAAAATAACTGCAAGCAGATTGATTCTATGAGTTGGGCGCAATTGCAGGAAACATTTAACAACTGTTTGGACTTTTGTGAAGTCTACAATCGCCTGCCCTATTTCTACATCACAGGGGGCGACCCGATTTTGCATCCTAACTTTTGGAAGCTTTTAGGACTGCTCAAAGAGAAGGCTATTCCTTTTACCATCCTCGGTAATCCCTTTTATTTGAACGATGAGGTTTGTGCTCGCCTGAAGGATGCCGGCTGCCAGAAATATCAACTTTCCTTGGATGGAATGCGGGAAACGCATGATTGGTTCAGAAAGCCCGGAAGTTTTGATACAACGCTTGAGAAAATCGCTTGTATTAACCGCGCAGGGATCCGTTCTGTGGTTATGACAACAGTTTCCGGTGCAAATATAAAAGAAGTTCCGGATATTATCGACACCGTTGTGGAAGCTGGAGTAAATGTCTTTGCTTTTGCGCGCTATTGCCCAAACGGTGAAGAAGGGGGTAACGGTATGACCTCACAGGAATACAGGGATCTGTTGGATATCTGCCATCAAAAATATGAAAAATACGGGGCGGAGGGTTGTCAAACTTACTTCAATCGCAAAGACCACCTCTGGACACTTTATGAATACGAAAAAGGAATTTTCAAAATCCCTGAAGATGCAGAGGACGGCATGATTTACGGCGGTTGCAACTGCGGAAATTGCCATATGACTATCCTGCCAACCGGCGATATTTATGCCTGTCGACGGGTGCAAAACAGCAAAGTGGGGAACGTTTTTGAAGATAGGCTTGCTGATGTCTGGGTTTGCCAGATGGAAGAGTACCGTGAATACGACAAGTTTAAGAAATGTTCCAAATGTGAACTCTTGGCTTTTTGTCGCGGCTGTCCTGCTGTGGCAATGGGAACAAGCGGTAATTTTTATGATGCTGCCCCACAATGTTGGAAAGAGATTGCGGCATAATCGATCCCTCA
>JAAYFA010000012.1 GCA_012728445.1 Clostridiales bacterium
AAAATTGCCGGCTATATACACGATATCGGCAATATGATCAACAGAGTGGATCACGCCCAAAGCAGTGCATTAATGGCCTTTGGCGTTCTACAAAGGCTTGGCTTTCCCATGGACGAAATCGCCAAGGTAGCGTCCGCCATCGGGCACCATGACGAAAAAACCGCCGCGGCGGTAAGCCCCATTGCCGCCGCTTTGATTTTGGCGGACAAAAGTGATGTGCGCCGCACCCGAGTACGCAAAAAAGGCACGGTGTTGACGGACATTCACGACCGAGTCAACTTTGCGGTGCGAAAATCCGACTTGAAGATTGAGGCGGAAGAAAAACTGATTATACTCGCGTTGGTCATCGACACGGAACTCTGCCCCGTGATGGAATATTTTGGCATATTTTTGGAGCGTATGGTGCTGTGCAAAACGGCCGCAAACTACCTAGACTACAATTTTGAACTGATTATTAATGATACGAGGCTGTTATGAAGAGTTTATCCGATATCGGCGTGATTAAAGAAATTCTATACCGGCACGGCTTTTCGCTTACCAAGTCTTTGGGGCAAAACTTTTTAATTGATCCGGACATTTGTCCCGAGATGGCGAGGGCGAGCGGCGCGCAAAAGGGTGTCGGTGTTTTGGAAATAGGCCCGGGCATCGGCGTTTTAACAGCCGAACTCGCCAAACTTGCCGAAAAAGTGGTGACGGTGGAACTTGATGCAAGACTGTTGCCTATTCTAGGTGAGACACTGGCCGATTTTGATAATGTGGAAGTTGTGCAGGGCGACATATTAAAGCTGGATTTGCCCCGATTAATTGAAGAAAAATTTGCCGGACTGCGCGTTGTTGTCTGCGCCAATTTGCCCTACTACATCACATCGCCTGTGATTATGTTGCTGCTTGAAAGCCGCTTGCCGCTGGAAATGATAACGGTCATGGTGCAAAAGGAAGCCGGCGAGCGTTTGTGCGCCACGGTCGGTTCCAGAAAAGCCGGCGCGGTAACGGTCGCGGTGGATTATTTTGCACAGGCAGAGATTCTTTTTGAAGTGAGCCGCACATCCTTTGTGCCGGCGCCCAAGGTAGATAGTTTTGTGATACAGCTCGATGTTCGAAGCGAGCCGCCGATTACGGTCCAAAACGAAGCGGGTTTTTTCCGCATGGTAAAAGCGGCCTTCGGTCAGCGCCGCAAAACGGCGGCGAATGCCATCAGCGCAGGTATGGTGATGGACAAAGCAACTATTGCCGCCGCGATTGAACGAGCGGGTTTTGACCCCAATGTGCGTGCCGAAAGCTTGAGCATGGAAGAGCTGGCAAGGCTGTCTTGCGAGATTGAAAGAGGATAACAACCCGTGAGCAGGCCTGCCCGGTACAGTAAATTTTTGCGAACAAGGGGCAAAAAATCGTCCGGCAGTGCTTGACAAGACCAAGATTAATTGATATAATTTGCCAACCAAATGCGGATGTAGCTCATCTGGTAGAGCGCCACCTTGCCAAGGTGGAGGTAGCGAGTGCGAGCCTCGTCATCCGCTCCAGATAACAAACAAAGGGACGGTTTTTTTGGAGACCGCCCCTGCTTTTTAATAAGGAGACTGTAATATGTCTGCTCAACGGCGCATCGTGTTTGAACATATCATAAACTGCAGGGATTTGGGTGGATACCCCTGTACAGGCGGCGTAACGCAATTCGGCCGGTTGCTGCGTTGCGGCATCCCGCGCGACCCGAGCCCCGGAGATATGGAAAAGATAAAAGAGCTCGGCATTAAAACCGTTATTGACCTGCGCGGTGACATTGAAGCGGTTGAAAGACCGTCGGCCTTTTCCTATGATTCCAACGACATCCGCTATATGCAGATATCCTTGTTAGAAGTAAACCCCGCCATCACCCGGCCTGATGTACCCCTGCGTGACATTTACACGCACAGTGTCGAAACATACGGAGAAAACTACGCAAAGGTAATTAGCGCCCTTGCCGAGGTCGAAACACCGGCCATTTTCCACTGTTTTTTGGGCAAGGACAGAACGGGTATTTTAGCCTCCATGCTCCTGTCACTCGCGGGCGTTTGCATGCCCGACATTATAGCGGACTACCAAGTGTCCGGCACCTATCTCACCCCCTTTTACAAAAAAGAAATTGAAGAAGATACGGGACTGATTTGGGAAAACAGTGATGACCACCTACAGTCACACCCGCACAACATCGAAACGCTTCATGCGTTTATCGAAAAGAAGTATGGCGGCGTAACAGATTACCTGAAGTCTTTCGGCGTTTCGGATGAGGAAATCAAACGTGCGGCCGGTCTGCTGTTGTAATGCCCTTCGTTGATTTTGGCGGTACAGTTTTTTCACTCAAACGGGTTGATTTTTTCAACTCTTTGTGATAATATACGTTGGCAACTAAATATGCGCTTGTAGCTCAGCTGGATAGAGTACCTGGCTACGAACCAGTAGGTCGGGGGTTCGAATCCCTCCAAGCGCGCCATGCAAGAGCCCTAAAATTGATTAATCAATTTTAGGGCTCTTGCAGTTATATTGGGTTGACGACGGTACACATAGAGAGATCAGAAGCTTGCGTAGGGGTTAATTTTAAAACATTGCATTATTTCCGATACTGTAGGGAACGACCCCCGTGTCGTTCCCTACGGCTTTCCACCTATTTTGCAGCCGATGTCGTCATCATCAATCGTTTCGGCAATGATATCGGTATGTGATTTTCGATGTCTTTTCAACCAGGCGCTGGCATACGAACAGGTGGCCGTGACATCATTCTGTTCGCTTTAAATATAAATCCGGAAGAACAATAGCTGTTTCTGTATCGTCCTCTTTGCCTTGCCACGCCACTGTAAATCTTACGGTCGCTTTATAAGGATGATAGCCTTTCTTTTGCAATTCTTTAATACGATCGAGAAACGCCTTGGAGACTTTTACAACTCGCTTGGTTTTATTATCTGTCTGGGTACTCATGAATTCCCCATCAAAGCAAAGCTCAGCCCCGCTACGCAGGCTGAGAATTAACTCTTTTTTATCCTTAAAGAAGTTGAGTACAACATCCTTATAAGAAAGCTGTAAAACAAGTTCCTCCGGTTCGGGATACTCGCAGTCATCGTTAATCCACTCAACACCGGGCATTCTAAAGCTGCCAAAGATACCAAAGAGGTTATTATTATAATGAATGTATAGTTCATTTTTAGCGCGGGTCAGCCCTACATATACCTGCCGTCTCTTTTCGTTTGTGTCCAGTGTCATATTGCTAAGCATCATATAAACAACGTCGAACTCTCGCCCTTTGGATTTATGAATCGTTGAAACAAAGACTACCTTTTCTTCAGTTCTGAAGAAATCATCATAGTCTGATTCTTTAATAAATTCTTCAAGGTCGGTGCGATATTTTACCGGGTTAGTCGTTTCAAAGTCGGAAATTAGATTAAAACAGATATCCAGGCAGTTGCTGTTGGCGTAAATTGCTTTGAGTCTATCAATGGCATCATTCCATATATCGTCCGAAATTACCGGCGATTTTAGCTTTCTGTCGATTTCTTTGATGAAAAACCTGATTTCAGAAAGATTATACAAACGGAACCCGTCATTGGCCTGAATCAGTCGCGCACGTACACCATGTTTGGTCAGTAGACCGACAACGCGCAGAGCCTCATCATTTGTACAGGTCAAAACACACGCCTGAGCGCTTTTGTCTGTCGAGAGAATATGATTAACGACCGGTTCCTCTAAGTTTGGACTCGCATGATGAATCAACTGTACGACACCGTTTTCGGTTTGTACCGCCTTAATCGGGTCTGCCTTTAATCGATTTGTTATAGTGGTAGCGAATGCATTGGCAAGCGTTACAATATTCGGTCTGCTACGGTAGTTTTCCGTCATTTCGTACATGCGTGCGCCCTTATCGGTAACAAAAGACTTTAGGTATTTTGAATTTGACCCTCTGAATTCATAAATATTTTGATCGTCATCCCCGACTGCAATCACACGCATATCTTCATTGCGTTTCATCAACGTTTGAATGAGGAAAAACTCATTTTCGTCCATGTCCTGAGCTTCGTCAATAACAACAACACTTTTTGCAATCCGTCCGATTTCAACCTCTCCGCTGGCAATCATCAGCGAAGCATCCCTAACAACATTTTCTGAATGCTCAAGGCTCCCGACTTTTCCAAGCAGATCAAAGCAGAAGGAGTGGAAGGTCTTTATTTCGATAAAATTGGCGGCGTTACCGATCAGGTCGAGCAACTTCTTTTTAAACTCGGTTGCGGCTGCACGCGAGAAGGTTAGCATCAATAGTTGCTCGTGCTTGACATCTTCGAGAAGCACGAGCGCCGCCAGCTTGTGGACGAGCACGCGTGTTTTTCCGCTTCCGGGCCCGGCGGCCGTGACAATATATTTAGATTCGTCGTCATTGATAATTTTGGATTGTATTTCCGACAGACTGTTGAAGAGGCGATTATACTTGTCCGGAGTAATGTTCCGATTAATTTCTTTGCCGCGCTCACCTTTGAAATATTTTGCAATAAATTGTTTAAAGTCCATCTGAAAATAATTACGAACAAATTTCAGAGCAGCCTCATAATCACGCACCATCAGGTTCGCATACTCCCCAACGATATGAATTTGTTGGATTTTTTGTTTATAAAACTCGCTGAGCATACGATAGTCATCAACTTTATATTGGATGCGATTGTCGGTAATCAAACGTTTGAGTTCCATAGCGCTATAAATGACGAGGAAGCCGCCTTCCAAGGAAACGGCGCCTATTTTTGAGAGATATAAAAGAGAATCTTCAATATCATCGGATGTGACTTTAGTGTTAAACATATTCATCTGGGGTCTTTCTTGGTAAGCGTTAAAAAGGCCAAGCAGAGAAAATTGCACAGAGATTTCTTCGCTCGTTCCTTCGCGAAGTTCTGTGGCCTCTTTATAGAGTTCATTGACAAGAAATTTGCAGATGTCAATCCTACAATCAAAATTCTTCTGCAAGCTGCTGATTTTTACCGAGGGTACGATGTCTGTCTTCTTTCCGAAACTGCTTGCGCCTTTCTGAATATATCCTTTTATCGTCCAGTAATACAAGATGGTGCGCAAGTT
>JAAYFA010000243.1 GCA_012728445.1 Clostridiales bacterium
ATAAAACTTTTCTCCCGCGTTAAAATCTTTTCCATTTTTTATGATTCCTTTCAAAAACCCATTGATCATTAAAGCGTTACGCCGTCTTTAAATATTGCAATTTCACGGTAGCCGTTTTTCTCGTTATTGGTCGCTTCGCCGTTTGCGACATTGACAATATAATCCATCAGTTTATCTTTCAAGTTTTCTTCATCGGGTTCATCGGCATTGAAGTCGATCCAATGAGGCTTGTTTGTTGCGAGCGCTTTGTTTGTCGATATTTTGAGCGTCGGCACAGGTGCGCCCAGCGGAGTACCTCTGCCTGTTGTAAACAAAATCAAATGGCAACCGGCCGCGGTAAGGTTTGTTATGGCAACAATATCGTTCCCCGGACCGTTCAAAAGATTAAGTCCCGACTCTTTTACGGTATCACCGTAATTGAGAACATCCACTACAGGGGCTTTTCCGCCCTTTTGAATGCAGCCCAAAGATTTTTCTTCAAGCGTTGTGATGCCGCCGGCTTTGTTGCCCGGCGACGGGTTTTCGCTTATGGGCTGATTGTTCTTTTCCAGATACAGTTTATAGTTATTGATGAGCCCCACGGTCTTATCGAAAACATCCGGTGATACACAGCGGTTCATTAGAATCGTTTCGGCACCAAACATTTCGGGAACTTCCGTCAGCAAAGTTGAAGCACCCATTGCAATCAGTTCATCCGACACGGCGCCAACAAGCGGATTTGCCGTAATACCCGACAATCCGTCGCTCCCGCCGCATTTTAGCCCGACTTTCAGTTTTGAAATTGGCATGGCAACTCTTTTGTCCCGCTTTGCATTTTCTTCCAGCTCATTGATGAGCTTTATGCCCATTTCTATTTCGTCGCCGCATTCCTGCACGTTCAAAAATCTCACGCGTTTTTCATCGGTAATATGTAAAATCTTTTTCATTTCGCCGATGTTGTTGTTTTCGCAGCCGAGCCCCAAAACAAGCACGCCGCCCGCATTCGGATGCTGAATTAAGCCCCTCAATATCTTTTGCGTAACGTCTTGGTCTTCACCCAATTGACTGCAGCCGTAAGGATGCGAAAATGTAAAAGCGCCTGTTTGCTTTGACAAAATTTCGGCGGTTTTGTTGACACAGCCGACGGTGTTTATAATCCAGATGTCATTCCTTATCCCCATATCTCCATTTATTCTCGGATAGACATTTATAGTTATCGGAACCGATTTTTTTGTTTTTATCGGGCAATCGGCAGGCGCATAGCTGTAGTCGCGAAGCCCCTCGAGCCCTGTTTTTAGGTTATGGCTATGAACAAGCTCACCACTTGCTATATCTTTAGTCGCTTCGCCTATCGGAAAGCCGTATTTTATGACAGCTTGGCCCCGAGCAATGTTTTTCAGTGCATATTTTTGTCCCGTATTAAGCGCCACACAAACGTTGTCCGCTGCATTTATGATGACTGTATCCATTGCATCCCCTTCTTTGCCCCAAGCGACTCCATAATATTTAAGCCCCTATTCACATCTTCTTCCATATCCGAAATATCTTGGCCCCAAAGGTGAGCATTAGACAATATTTCACCCACCGAAGCGGTTTTCATAAAGTGCATCACTTCGGGTAAATCCTGCGGGACATCGTTTTTATAGAAGTAAATCAGTAAAGCAAGTGACATCGTGAGGGCTTTCGGATATCCACCTTTAAGCGCCTTATATTCCAGAATCGTGGGCAAAACACGCACAGAAAACTTGCTGACGGAATTGAGTGCTATCGAGCGCAGTTGATGCTTGATATACGGATTTGCAAAGCGCTCTAAAACATCACTTGCAAACTTTCTGTTATCCTCGCTGTCGCCGATGGTGACGAGTATTTCGTCAAACAGGCATGTTCGCAAAAACGCATTGACCGTTTCGTCCTGTATGCAGTCGCCGACTGTTTCAAGCCCCGCGAGAAGGGCACCGAGAACCATTGAAGTATGCGCACCATTGAGAATCCTGACCTTGCGCTTTTTGTAGGGCGACACATCAGCCGTCCAGACGATGTTATAGCCCGCTTTTTGAAGCGGCAGTTCGTTTTCGAAGTTGCCCTCGATGACCCACAGATGAAAAATCTCCGCAGCAACGAGAAGCTTATCGGTATAACCGAGCTCGGCGTTCAATTGAACCGCTTCATCCTCCGGATAGCCCGTTACAATTCTGTCAACCAGAGTATTGGAAAAGGTGTTCTGTTCATTTATCCACCTTACAAATTCTTCGCTGAGCTGCCATTTTTCTGCATACTGCAAAACGCATTTTTTCAGCTCGTCACCGTTGTGATCGATCAGTTCACACGAGAGAATGATAAAGCCGCCAAGTCCTGCCTTGAAGCGTTCCAGTAACAGCACGCAAAGCTTTGCCGGGAACGATGATGGGGGTTCGTCAGTCGGTTTGCAGGTGTCGTCATAGACAATGCCGGCTTCCGTCGTGTTTGACACAATAAATCTAGAGTCGGGATTGTGTGCAAGCTGTAAGTAACTCTTAAAATCATCATACGGATTGATAGCCCTTGAAATTGAAGTGACTTTTGTATGCTCACAAACCTCTTCGCCACCTTGAATGCCGCGCAAATATAAATTATATTCACCGTTTTGCTCGTTTACCCAGTCGGCTAAGCCCCTTGCAATCGGCTGAACAACAACAACCTTCCCGTCAAACAGGTCTTTTTCGTTTAGCTTGTGGATAAAATAATCCACAAAGCCACGCAGAAAATTGCCTTCGCCAAATTGAATTATTTTCTCGTTCATATTAATCTCCCTTGTGTCACATTCCGCGGCCCGTCGCTTGGGGCCTGTTTAGCCGAGCCCTTGCCATGTAACGACCGCCTTGATCGGCTTTGAGCCGGTTAGCTGTTCACTTCTCAAATCCGGCTGACAGTTGCCTGCAAAAACTTCAAATTCGGTATTCGGTAAAAGTTCTTTTTCACCCTGCTCGTTGACATGGGCAAAGTCCTGCGCATGTAGCGTAAAACGCACCGTTTGCTTTTCACCTTGTCTTAGCCGAATTTTTTTGAAGCGTTTCAAGGAGTGCAAAGGCTGATTTTTTGCGCCTATTTCCTTTATATAGAGCTGCACAACATCGCCGCCGTCAACCTTGCCGATGTTTTCGGCTGACAGGCTGACAATAACTCTATCCCCCTGCTTTAATATCGTTTTGTTTACACACATATTGCTGTACGCCATTTTTGTATAGGAAAGGCCAAAGCCGAACGGATATAGCGGTGTCCCGGTAAAATAGCGATAGGTCCGGTTTGCCATAGAATAGTCCGAAAAATCCGGTAGGTCCTCGGTAGATTTGTAAAAGGTTACCGGCAGTTTGCCACTCGGAGAATATTCGCCGAAAACCGCTTGGGCAACCGCTCTCCCGCCGAGTTCGCCCGGGTACCAGCCTTGTATAATGGCGCATGCATGTTCATCGGCGTAATTCATGGCTACCGCCCCGCCACAAAACATCATGACAATTACGCGATCCGTCACTTCACATATCTTCTGCAGTAAATAGAGCTGCGGTTCGGTCATCTCAACACCGGGTCTATCGCCGCTGCTGTATGGATTGCACGCATCCCCGGCTTCGCCCTCGAAAGAAGCATCGAGCCCCAGGCAAAGAACCGTTACATCGCTGTTGTTTGCAAGTGCTGTCGCTTCCTCAAGCAAGGCGGGGTCATTCTCCCCGAAAAAGTCACACCCCCGTGCATATTGTACCGCCGCACTGTTCCCAAGGTATTCCGAAAAGCCTTCGAGCATGGTCGAATATTGCGTAGGTGTCCCGTTATAGTTGCCGAGCAAAACAGCCTCGCTGTTGCTGTTGGGACCTATTAAGGCAATGCTCTTGATATCATGCTGATTAAGCGGCAGAATGCCGTCGTTTTTCAATAGCACAAGACATTCCCGCGCGGATTGTAGACAGAGCTTTTTGTGTGCTTCACAAGCGACTTTTTCTAAGGGTATGGTATCGTAGCTCGTTGCTTTGTCAAACATGCCGAGTTTGAAACGCGCCCGCAGTGTGTGGCGCAGAGCAACGTCCAAATCTTCCTCGCTTACCATATCCTCTTCATAAGCATCGACAAGGCACTTATAAACTTCGCCGCAATTTAGGTCACAGCCGTTTTTGACTGCAACCGCGGCCGATTCCTCAAGGCTTTCGGTGTATTCATGGTGTGCACTGATATCAAGAATTGCGCCGCAGTCGGATACGACATGCCCTTCGAACCCCCAAGCTTTTCGCAGCACTTCATTGAGCAACCATTCGTTGCAGCAGCAAGGCACGCCGTTTATTGCGTTATACGCACCCATAACAGCCTCAACCTTACCGTGTTTGACACAATCTTCAAAGGCCGGCAAATAGGTTTCGAACAAATCCTTTTTTGACACTTCCGTATTGAATCCGTGGCGATCCCCTTCCGGCCCGCTGTGAACGGCAAAATGCTTTGCGCAGGCCGCCGCCTTCAAATGCTTGCCGTCCCCTTCTTGCAGCCCTTTGATGAAGGCAAGGCCGAGTTTTCCGGTAAGATAGGGGTCTTCGCCATACGTCTCATGGCCTCTGCCCCAGCGCGGGTCACGGAATATGTTTACATTCGGGCTCCAAAATGTAAGCCCATGATAGCGGTCATACACATCTTTCCGCTGAGCATCATTAAATTTTGCTCTGGCTTCCTCCGAAATAGCCTGTGCTATCTCTAATAGCAACTCCTCATTCCACATAGCGGCAAGCGCTATTGCCTGTGGAAAAACCGTCGCCGTACCGGCGCGCGCAACACCGTGGAGTGCCTCATTCC
>JAAYFA010000210.1 GCA_012728445.1 Clostridiales bacterium
CCCTTGAATGGGAGTGTTGCGAAGGCGATGGTGAGTGTTGGTGGAGCGGCCGGTATACGCCTTGCACACCCGGGCTCTTGTTCTATCACTTTGAATACGAAACGCCCCACGAGTGCGCATTTATCGCTCATGCGGGCAATGGCATCGGCAAAATCACAAAAGACTGCGCAAGCTGGCAACTGAGCGTTTACGATTCCGCTTACACAACGCCCGACTGGCTCAAGGGCGGTGTAATTTATCAAATTTTCCCTGACCGTTTTTATGCGTCCGGCACAAAAAAAGCGGATGTGCCAACCGACAGAATCTTACGCAAGGATTGGGGCGCCGACCCGCAATGGGAACCGGACGCCTGCGGCAATATCAATAACTATGATTTTTTTGGCGGCGACCTTGAAGGGATCACTCAAAAGCTGCCTTTTCTGGCGGCGCTTGGCGTCACTTGTATTTATCTCAACCCCATTTTTGAAGCGCACTCCAACCACCGTTACGATACGGCGGATTATTTAAAAATCGACCCGCTTTTGGGTGACGAACATGATTTTATAGCCCTGTGTGCAGAAGCCCTTGAAAACAAGATCCGTATTGTTCTGGACGGCGTTTTCAGCCATACCGGGGCGGACAGTGTTTACTTTAACAAAAATCGGCGCTACCCGTTAATCGGCGCTGCGAACACCATGGACTCGCCTTATTACCCTTGGTATAAATTTAACCACTGGCCGGACAGCTACACAAGCTGGTGGGGCATTGATATGTTACCGGAAATAAATGAAGACGAACCCGGCTTTATTGAATTTATCACCGGTGAAAACGGTGTCGCACGCAAATGGTTACAGGACGGGGCGAGCGGTTGGCGGCTGGATGTCGCGGACGAGTTGCCCGATGTGTTCCTTGATGCGTTCAGATGCGCTGTAAAAGCCGAAAATCCCGAAGCCTTTATCCTCGGCGAAGTGTGGTAGGACGCATCCAACAAATGCAGCTACGGCAAAAGACGCCCTTATCTGCACGGTGGGCAGCTGGATTCCGTGATGAACTATCCGTTTTCAACCGCGCTCATGGCCTATATGCAAAACGGGCAGGCAAATAATTTGATAGACAAGGCGCTTAGCATTCTTGAAAATTATCCCCCGCCGGCGATTCACACCTTGATGAACCATATCGGCACCCATGACACGGTGAGGGCCATTACCCTTTTGGCAGGCAAGTCCCCCGCAAAACACCAAAAAAACGACAGAATAATGCCAAAACTGGATGCCAACCACAGAGCAAAAGGGCTGGCGCTGATGAAGCTTGCCGCCACGATACAATTTATGTTGCCCGGTGTCCCCTGCATCTATTACGGGGACGAGGCAGGTCTGGAAGGCGGCCGCGACCCTTACAACAGAGGCTGTTACCCATGGGGCCGCGAAGACCACGGACTGCTCGAACATTACAAACTGCTGGGCAACATCCGAAAAACCTGCCCGGCTTTGATTGACGGCAACTTTGAACCGGTTGCATTCCACGGCGAATGCCTTGCCTTTACAAGAAGCGGTCGTGGTAATTCGGTTTTGAGTGTTGCCAACCGTGGGGAAACATCAATCGATTTTCCGCTGAACGAAAAATGGGACCGGGCAGATGTGCTGCTTGGCCATAAAGCGGTCGGCGGCAGTATAAAAATACCGGCAAACGAAGCGGTGATCCTCGCTGTGCAGGATGATCGGTAGGGCAACTTTTCACAATCAACTCATTATCAGGAAGGGAGGGAGACCATTGCGCAACAGAAAAAAATTGGAATTCAAAACAAAAAGGCATGTGGAAAAAGCAAAGAAAAAACGGTACTTTTTGATTTTCTCCCTTGCGCTTCTACTCTTCGGCGTGGTCTCTGCCCTTGTGCTTTTGAATAGTGTTAATTTTGACCTTTCCAACCTGTTTGAGGGGCGCGAAACGGAAACTTCTGCGGGGGAAACGACGACAAAAAGTAAAACCATTGCCTCGGTTAGCACCAACTTC
>JAAYFA010000176.1 GCA_012728445.1 Clostridiales bacterium
CCATTGGTCTTAAAGATGCTTTTAAAGCTAAAGGCGCCGCGCTCGGCATGACCATTGTTCAAGAAGAAGGCTACTCCACGGGCGATAAAGATTTCAAAAGCCAAATGACCAACATCAAATCAAAGAATCCCGACGTGGTGTTCTGTCCCAACTATTACCAAGAAGTCGGACTCATGGTCACACAAGCGCGTGAAGCCGGGATTGCAGTTCCCTTCCTCGGTGGCGACGGTTGGGCGGGCGTTAAAGATTACGCATCTGCCAAAGATCTTGAAGGCTGTGTTTTCACCTCCGGCTATGCTTCCGGCTCAACAGAAGAAGTAAAAGCGTTTGAAGCAGAATACAAAGCCAAATACGGCGAAGATACACTGAACATGTTCTCCGCCACATCCTACGACGCAGCGATGGTCCTTTGCAACGCGCTGAAAGTTGCCGAAGAAAAAGGTGGTATGAAGACCGGTTCCGCAGAATACAAACAAGCCGTTATCGATGCAATCAGAGATAAGAGTGCCGGTGTTAAAGGCATAACAAGCCCCAACGGCTACACCTTTGACGCGAAAAACAACCCCATTAAGCCGGTTGTCATCATTAAGCTTGTCAACGGTGACGAGGTCTTTGGACAAACTTATTAATCCACAAAACTATACAATCACTCGGGCACTAAAATGACCTTTGCTGCCTTGTGCAGTTACCAACTGCACAAGGCAGTCTACTTTATTCTTGCAGGCAAAGGCCTTTGAAAGGATGACATCCATGTCTGTGTTTTCTACCATTTTTACTCAGCTTATGAACGGTTTACAAACCGGTTCCGTATACGCGCTTGTCGCTTTGGGCTACAGCATGGTATATGGTATTATACTTTTACTCAACTTCGCACACGGTGACATTATCATGGTGGGGGCCTATACGGCGTGGCTGTTTATGGTGAATTTCGGTCAATCCCCTTGGGTTGCCGTTATTGCCGCCATAGCCGCCTGTACGGTGCTCGGCGTGGTCATTGAAAAAGTCGCGTACACACCCTTGCGCAAAGCGCCACGGCTGTCGCTGCTGATAACCGCTATCGGCATTTCCTTTTTGTTGGAAAACTTGGCGCAGCTTATCTTTGGTGCGGGTGCAAGGCCCGTGCCGACGATTATTGATGTTGCGCCTGTTACGATTGGCTCGGTCAGTATAAGCGGCACAGCGATTGTTACCATCATCGTTTCCGTTGTTTCGATGATTTTACTCAACTTGCTGATTAAAAAGTCAAAAATGGGCAAAGCCATGCGCGCCGTGTCGGAAGATACCGGTGCGGCACAGTTGATGGGTATCAGTTTGAACAAAACGATAACCTTCACCTTTGCGGTAGGTTCCGCCCTAGCAGGTATAGGTTCTGTTTTATATTGTGCCGCTTATCCCCAGGCTTCGCCGACGATGGGCGCTATGCTCGGCCTGAAGGCTTTCGTTGCCGCGGTACTGGGTGGTATCGGTTCCATCCCCGGGGCTATGATAGGTGGCTTTGCCATCGGCCTTGCCGAGGCAGGAGCATCTGCGTTGGGGCTCTCGGTATGGAAAGATGCAGTTGTGTTCGCCATACTCATCGTTGTTCTTGTGGTGAAGCCCACCGGGTTACTCGGGCGAAACCTTCAAGAGAAGGTTTAGAGGGTGGGTAATATGAAACAAACGACAAATAAAATGCCCATGTGGCTAAGATACGTTATCAACATCATTGTTTTTTTTGTTCTTTTTGGCGGCAGTACGGGTTTAGTAAACTCCAGTATTATTTCGACATACTATACAAGGATTATCGTCTTGTGCGGTATCAATATGATTTTGGCCTTGTCCCTAAACATTGCCACAGGCTACCTTGGCCAACTGCCCTTGGGGCACGCAGGCTTTATGGCGCTTGGCGCATATGCGTCGGCCATATTCATGCGCAGCGTCACGGTTTCCCCAAGCGCCATCTTCCCGCTTGGCATATTGATTGGCGGGGTAACGGCAGCCTTCGTCGGCTTTCTTATCGGTATACCGGCGCTGCGTCTTAAAGGCGACTATTTGGCCATTATCACCTTGGGATTTGGTGAGATTATACGCGTTGTCCTGCTGAATATTGACAGTGTGCTGGGCTTTAAGTTTACCTACGGTGCGGCCTCGCTCAAAAATATCCCGAAAACCACGAACTTCTTCAACACTTTTCTTTGCGTTGCAATCACCTGTTTTGTCATTCACACCATTATGAAATCTCGCCACGGCAGAGCCACGCTAGCCATACGGGACAACGAAATTGCGGCGGAAGCCTGCGGCATCAACACCACTTATTACAAAACATTTGGCTTTACGCTATCGGCGTTTTTCGCCGGCGTTGCGGGCGCACTGTATGCCGGCTATATTGGCGTGCTGAGCCCCTCGGCTTTCGGGTTTATGAAATCCATTGAAATCTTGGTCATGGTCGTACTCGGCGGCATGGGCTCTATGATAGGCTCCATTATATCCGCAACGGCGCTGACCGCTCTGCCCGAAATGTTACGTGCATTTTCGCAGTACCGTATGATTGCCTACTCACTGCTACTCGTCATCGTTATGATCTTCAAGCCAACAGGCCTGATGGGCAATTATGATTTTTCGCTGAGTTCCTTGATCGGAAAAATTGGCGGCAAATCAAAACCAAAGTCTAAAACAAAGACCAAGCCTGAAAAGGATGGTGAGACCAATGAGTAAGCTTTTACCGGTGCCCAGCAGAGGAATGATTCCGGAACGCGATATCGAAAGCCCACCTGTATTGGAAGCGATTCATTTGGGCGTTGATTTTGGCGGACTTGTAGCGGTGGATGACTTTCACCTGCTTATCGGCCGCACGGAAATATCCGGCCTGATAGGACCCAACGGCGCCGGAAAAACCACTGTTTTTAACTTGCTGACAAAAGTCTATCAGCCGACCCGCGGCACCATACTGCTCGGGGACAAAGACACGGCGGGCATGAACACCAGCCAAGTTTGCCGTGCGGGTATCGCCCGCACCTTCCAAAACATCAGGCTATTTAAAGACATGACCGTAGCGGAAAATGTTATGGTCGGACTCCATCACGATATTAAGTACCACATCCCCGGCGCTATTTTTAGAGTGCCCGGCTATTGGCGGCAGGAGAAAGCGGCGCGCGGCAAGGCCAAAGATATGCTTTCAATTTTCAACATGCAAGATATGGGCGATATAAAGGCGGGTGGCCTGCCCTATGGCGCACAGCGAAGGCTGGAAATTGTCCGTGCGCTCGCGACTGATCCCAGCATCCTGCTCCTTGACGAGCCCGCCGCCGGTATGAACCCTTCGGAAACGGCAGAGCTCATGGAGAACATCACAAAAATCCGTGACGTCTATCAGATTGCGATCATGCTTATTGAACACGACATGAAACTTGTCATGGGTATATGTGAAGGCATTGCGGTGCTGAACTACGGTAAAATCATAGCCAAGGGCACGCCGGCGGAAATTATGTCAAACCCTGTCGTTGTCGAAGCATATTTAGGGAAGAAGGAGGCGTAATGACATGCTGAATATTCATGATATTAATGTGTATTACGGCCCTATCCATGCCATTAAAGGCGTTTCTTTCGATGTGAATGAAGGCGAGATCGTCTCCCTCATCGGTGCAAACGGTGCGGGCAAATCGACTATACTCAAAACAATCTCCGGCTTGTTGCGCACAAAAACAGGCGGTATCGACTTTTTAGGGCAAAGCCTTAACGCAACCGCCCCACATAAAATTGTCCATATGGGCGTTGCGCATATCCCCGAAGGACGTCGGATTTTCCAGCGCATGAGTGTGGAGGAAAACCTGCAAATGGGCGCCTTTACGCAGCCGAACTCCTCCATCGCCGCCTCTCTTGAGCATGTGTACGAACTGTTTCCAAGGCTCAAGGAGCGTCGCCGCCAAATCGCCGGCACACTTTCCGGCGGTGAGCAGCAAATGCTTGCCATGAGCCGCGGGCTGATGAGCAAACCAAAACTGATGATGCTCGACGAGCCATCCATGGGGCTAGCCCCCATCCTTGTACAGCAGGTTTTCAATATTATCAAAACCCTGCATGATGCCGGCACAACCATTCTGCTCGTCGAACAAAACGCCCATATGGCGCTTTCCATTGCGGACAGAGCCTATGTAATGGAAACCGGAAAAATCATCTTGACCGGAACAGGCGAAGAGCTTGCCAACAGCGACGAGGTTAGAAAAGCTTACCTGGTCGGGTAACAATACAGTAAAAATCAAACCGCCTTATCCGTAACGATAAGGCGGTATTTTTATGGTCAAAGGTTTTAGTAAGTTGACTCGATGGTTTTGAGCTTTTCGTAGAGCATCTCATTAATGGGTGATTTGATCCCATATTTATTTGACATCATCAAGACAGCGCCGGCGAGCATCTCCACCTCGCTGGTTCGCTTTGCCTCAACATCTTGGCGCATAGAAGGCTTACCCTGTGGGTTCAGCGTGTCAATGAGTTTTAGCCAATACGGGATGTCATCGAGCGATATACCAATATTCTCTTTTTCGGCAAGAGGAATCACTTCGCGCATGGCGGCTATCATGACGTCCCTTGTTTGTCCCGGGTTTTGCGCATCCGAATAGTCCTGCCCAAACACCGAGACCGCTTGGTTGATGCCGACATTGAGCATAAACTTGCCCCACATTCTCTTTTTTATATCCTCTTCCACCTTGTAAGGCAGGCCCATTTTTTCAAAGAATTCGGCAACGGCTTGCACCTTGGGCGACAATTCACCGGGCTTTGTATGACCGATAAAAACCACACCCGCATTCATATAAGTCAGCCGATTGCCCTCTTTCACCGCATCCATGCCCTGAGCAACCGTGTAAACAATGTTTTCTGTCGGGTAGGTCTTCGCAATAATTTCTTCGCTCGTTATCCCATTTAACAGCGACACAAAGAGCGTGTTTGGCCCCACCTGGTTTTTAACCGCTTTTATCGCGTCTTCCATTGCGCCGAATTTAACGGCAAAAATAATGAGGTCCGACGGACCGGTCCTTTCCTCCGGTAAAACATAATTAAAATCACAGCGCTCCCCGCTGCAGAAAACCCCTTCTTCACGGTATCTTTTTATGCGCGCCTCGTCTGCGACAATTCGAAGGTCTTCCTTGGCCATTTTTTTCGAAAAACGGTGGCCGACAAGTATGCCCAAAGCACCCAACCCGATTATCGACACTTTTTTAATCTCCATTATTATTGTCTCCACTTCTTTTATATCTTTATCCCTGTTTATTAAAATTTTTGAAATAGGCCTCAATGGTCTTCCTATCGGCCGCGGCGCTGCCTTGCAACATGGATGATCTTCCGCCGCCTCTACCGCTTATTGCTGTGTTAATCACGCGCGCATGTTGGCTCAAATCAACACTTTTACTGCCGATAACATAGGTGTAACCGCCCTCATCACTACCGGCAAAAGCGGCAAAAACATCGTCACAAAGGTCTACGCCGGCTGTAACCAAACGACGAAGGTCCGCCATATCAAAAATAGGTTCAAAAATACAAATGTTTTCTTCACGACTTGATAAAGTTTCATCGGCTAAAGTTTGTTTCGTTAAAGCATCTAACACCATTTCAACTAAACGCTGTTTTAATTGTGCATAGCTGCGCTGTGATACCGCAAGTTCCGCTTGGATTCTTTCCACTGCGTCGGCAATATCATTCGGCTTGGCGGAAAGTAAAACGGATACGGCTGTGGTATTGCGGCATTTTTCATTGTAATCCGCCAGCGCATCAAAACCGCAAAGCATACTCATACGCACCCCACCCTTGTAACGCATCACGTCCAGCAGTTTAATTATGCCAATCCGGCCCGTTGATGAAACATGTGGAGCGCAGCAGGCGCAGGTGTCGCAACCTGCCACCGTAACAATACGCACGCCCTCGGTCAAATTAAGTTTACTGCGGTATGGAAGATCGGCTAAGGCATCCGGCGACGGATATCCCACGGTAATCTCAGCGTTTTTTACAACCGCTTCATTTGCCGCAAGCTCAATTTTTGCCATGTCCGCTTTGGTAAGCAGGCCGTCAAAGTCCAAGGTTACCGCATCACTCCCCATGTGGAAGCCGACATTATTAAAGCCGTACATCTTATAAACAATGCCCGACACAATATGCTCGCCCGTGTGGTTTTGCATACGGCGAAAGCGTTTTTGCCAGTCAATTTCCCCCTGCACTTTAACGCCTGCGGCCAGTTCCCCTGCCGTGTAGTGAACAATGCCCCGGGGCGTTTCCTGCACATCCAAAACCGCAACGCCGTTCAAGGTGCCGGTGTCCGCCGGCTGTCCACCGCCTTCGGGGAAAAAAGCAGTTTGGTCCAACACAACGTTGAACACCCCATCCCCGGGCTCGCAAGAAAGAACGGTTGCCTCAAAAGTTTTCAGTTCGCCATTCAAATCATAAAGTTTTTGTGTTATCATTTTTATCATTTTCATCTTTTTCCCTTTAGCTATTTTTGCTTTTCTCTTTTAAAAGTATATACATCTTCGCTTTGCCTGTCAATTGCGAGCTTGTGTTGGGATTTGAAATTTTTCATTTTACGAAGCCCCATGAACAACAATCGTTGGCTAATTTCGGTTGGCACGAAAACAAGCAAGCCACTCTACGAAATTTAGTGTAAGGTAGCTTGCTTGTTTTTTCTTTATTAATACAGGTTTCAAAACTTTTACTAAAGTGCCTGTCTCTATTGGCTTTAATTGTACTCTAGATATCTTTAATAATAAAGGTATATTCGTCAAATATAAAGAGATAGGTCGAATTGAAGCGGAGAGGATATACTGTGGCAATATCGCATAACAGCTCTCGTTTTTCGAGAAAAGAACAACCTCGATATTTGCTTTGATGCGTCGGAAAAATCCCCGGTTGTGTTTGCCGACAGCCAGAAAACATACCGAATACTCGAAAACCTGCTTTCTAACGCTCGAAAATACTCTGCCCCGGGAACAAGGGTCTATATCAGAGTGCTCGAATCGGATGGTTTCGGTGTTTTTGAGGTCAAAAGTATTTCCAAAGAACCCCTTAATATTTCGTCGGAGGAACTCATGGAACGGTTTGTGCGCGGTGACCGTTCGCGCAGCGAAGAAGGCAACGGGCTCGGCCTTTCCATCGCCAAAGAACTGGCGGCCCTTCAAAACGGAAGCTTGACAATTTCGATTGATGGTGACCTTTTTAAAGCGGAAGTTCTGCTGCCGCTGGGCAAATAGACAACCACGCAAGCACCTACAATTATTAATAATCGGGGAGGATGCGATGATTAACCGTATCCTCCCCGAACGACGTTTATGCAGTTGTGCAC
>JAAYFA010000219.1 GCA_012728445.1 Clostridiales bacterium
ACTAAATTATATCATGTTTAAGGTAGAATGCAAGAATAACTTGCCCGGAAAGCACATGAAACGCATGAGCACCCATATCAAGCCATTAATCGCTCAACATATAGCCTTGACTCGGTAATTTGCGCATCACTTTCAAAACTATGGCGGTAAAGCTCGATGATGTGATCGCCGTTGTAGCCCAAAGCATCCATCTCAGCGAAAAGACGACCAAAATCAAAGTGCCCTTCCCCCGGTGGAATACAATCATACTGACTGTTTGAATCGCTGATATGAATATGCGCAATGGTGTTTTTTAAAAGCTCGATGAATGCAAACGGTGAATAACCGGCCCTTAACGCCTGCTTGATGTCCAGCACCACTTTCAAGTCATCCCCAATGAACGTGCGCATGCGCATTAAGAAATCCGGTGATTGACTTCGGTAGTGCACAACGTTTTCCTGCGCTGTCGTTACACCAAATTCTTTCCCAACTTCTAAAAGCTTGGCAAAGCGTTCAAAATACAGTTCTTCCTGCACCGTGTTGGACTCTTTCCCACCGTGCAAGACAAGAATCTTCGCGCCGAGTGTATTTGCTGCCTCAAAGTACTTTTTATACAGCTCCACCGTATCCCAAAAGCGCCGCTCATACTCGCTAAAAAGTAAGTATGGCTCAGCAAAAGAAAAGAACGGATGCACCGACGGCACACGAATACCGTGAGCGTCTTTGATCCGACAAAGTTCGTCTAAAAACGGTTTTTCGAGTTCAGAAAATGAGTTGAAAAATATTTCGCATGTTCCGGTACCCAATAGAGCAATTTTTTCAAGCGATAGTTCCGTTGCCAAAGGGTAATAGCACGAGGTCGAGACACCGATGCTCAAAAAGAAAACCCCTTTCCAAACAAGACATAGGCAAATCCGAATTGTAATAGATCAATAATAGCATGGCGAATGGCTAAAAGCAATAAAGCTGATGCGGTTTTCGACATTTTTCCGTTAAGAACGGTTGTTCCTTATTATTTGCAAACAGTAATTACGAATAGAAGCATTTTGGACACAACAAACCCTGAACAAAGAAAGAAAAATTTTTTTCAAATCGCAACGCGAATTTTTTAAAGTAATTTTAAAAGTTTGTGACAGAATTGTGAATTTTCGAAAAAGCGCTTGATTTCTTTGCTTTAAATGACTACAATATGAATTAGCACTCAACGAGTTCGAGTGCTAATTCAAGTTCTTAGGCAAGAGCAAAATCTTGGCTCTACCAATAAAAATTTTTATAGGAGGAATTCAAATGACTATCAAACCACTTGCAGACCGCGTCGTTGTCAAATTAATTGAGGTTGAAGAAACCACAAACAGCGGTATTATCCTTGCAGCTTCTGCGCAAGAGAAACCCCAGATTGCAGAAGTTATCGCAGTCGGTCCGGGCGGACTCGTTGACGGCAAAGAGGTTACAATGTATGTCCATGTTGGCGACAGGGTTATAACAAGCAAATATTCGGGAACAGAAGTGAAAGTTGACAAAGAAGAGCTCACGATCGTTCGCCAAAGCGATATCCTTGCAATCGTAGAATAAGATTATATTAGGAGGAAACAGAAATGGCTAAACAAATTATTTATGGAGAAGATGCCCGTAAAGTTCTTTTGGCAGGCATCGACAAACTCGCAAACACAGTTAATATTACACTCGGCCCCAAGGGCAGGAACGTTGTGCTTGATAAAAAGTATGGCGCACCGATTATTACAAATGACGGCGTTACCATTGCAAAAGAAATTGAGTTGGAAGACGTTTTCGAAAACATGGGCGCGCAGCTCATTAAAGAAGTCGCCACCAAGACAAACGATGTCGCAGGCGACGGCACAACAACGGCTACCCTGTTAGCACAGGTCCTTGTACGTGAGGGCATGAAGAATGTCACCTCCGGAGCAAACCCGATGGTTGTTAAAAAAGGTATTCAAAAAGCTGTTGACGTGGCTGTAAAAGCGCTCAAAGAAAATTCAAAACCGGTTAAGGACAGCAAAGACATTGCCCGCATCGCAACAATTTCATCAGGTGACGAAGAACTGGGTACTATCATCGCCGACGCCATGGCAAAGGTTACATCCGACGGCGTTATCACCGTTGAGGAAAGCAAAATTGCCGTAACCGATTCCGACGTTGTGGAAGGCATGCAGTTTGACCGTGGCTATATCTCCCCTTACATGGTTACAGATACTGACAAGATGGAAGCTGTTATTGACGACGCTTATATTCTTATTACGGATAAAAAGATTGCCAACATTCAAGAAATTCTGCCTTTACTTGAAAAAATCCTTCAAGCCGGCAAAAAACTTGTTATTGTTGCAGAAGATGTTGAGGGCGAGGCGCTTTCCACCATTCTTGTCAACAAACTGCGCGGTACCTTCACCTGTGTTGCTGTAAAAGCCCCCGGCTTTGGCGACAGACGTAAGGAAATGTTGCAAGATATCGCCATCCTCACCGGCGGCGAAGTGATTACTGCCGACCTTGGCCTTGAACTGAAAGACACAGAGATTGAACAGCTCGGCAAAGCGAGACAGATTAAAGTTTCAAAAGAAAACACGATCATCGTTGACGGCGCAGGAGAAAAAGAAAATATCAACTCCCGCATCGCTCAGATTAAAGTTCAAATTGAAAACACAACCTCCGATTTTGACCGTGAAAAACTTCAGGAAAGACTTGCAAAGCTTTCCGGCGGCGTAGCCGTTATCAGAGTAGGCGCGGCAACGGAAACCGAAATGAAAGAAAAGAAGCACCGCATCGAAGA
>JAAYFA010000078.1 GCA_012728445.1 Clostridiales bacterium
CTATAATATCTTTATCAAGCGCCCGAGCAAGTGCCTGCTCATCCACCACAGCGCCGCGCGAGGTGTTGATAAAGAACGCGGAACTTTTCATTTTCGAGAAAAAATCCGCATTTGCCATGTTTTGTGTCGTCGGCGTCAAAGGACAGTGCATGCTGACAATGTCAGAAAGTCGAAGCAACTCGTCCAGCTCCACGAAATTAAAGTTTTTTCGTTGCGCCTGATTACTAATTCTTGGCGTATAAGCGAGCACATTCATCTCCATCGCTTCGGCTATATCCGCAACAGCTTGACCGATTTTACCAAAACCGATGATTCCGATTGTTTTTTGATACAGTTCAATAAGCGGTGTTTTCCAAAAACAAAAGTTACGATTGTCGACCCACTCGCCGGATTTAACAGCCGCACTGTGCAAACCGACTTGATTACACAGTTCTAAGATGTGTGCAAAGGTCATCTGCGCTACCGCTGCTTTGCTGTAAGAGGGAATGTTGGTTACGGGTATTCCGCGTCCTGCCGCATATTCCGTATCAACAATATTATAACCGGTGCTGAGCAAGCCGATATACTTTAACTTCGGCAGTGCGGAAAGCAAATTTGAGCCCAGTTCGGTTTTATTGGTGAAAACGATTTCACAGTCTTTTGCTCTTTCCAACACTTGGTCCGGGCTGGTGAAGTCATAGACGGTGTATTCACCGAATTCGCCAAGCCAATTCCAGGACAGATCCCCGGGATTTGTGGTATACGCATCTAAAATAACAATTTCCATCCTATTGTCGCACCCCTTAACAATTAATTTTTTGAGGTTTTGCTTTTAACAATGCCGCAGAGCAAAAAATCGCTGCGCAAAATGCTTCCGGCATAAGTGCCGCAACAAGCCATAATCGCCGTTTTTGCGAAAGCCCTAGCTTATCTTCAAGCAACAGTTGCAGGCAAAAGCCGGTTATTAACTTCTTATCCCAGCTTTTAAGGACCGTCTTTAATAAGTCAAGGCTTAATCCCTTGTCAAGCTCACGTGTTAGGGAAGCAATTGCGCTTGTAGAATCTTCTACAATAAGAGCGCCCGCTTCAAACACAAGGTGGTCAACCATCTCTTGCAGCGTGTATATTTTTTGCGGATCGAGCTCGAAAATTTCCGCGGCAAGTTCCGCACAGAACAGCGCAGCTGCATTGGATTCAAACGGGTTGTGCTTATAACTGTGTATCAGTTCAATGACTTTCTGTCTTCCGATGCGCTCAAATCGGTTATCACTCGGCAAAACGCTAAAAATGCTATCAAACTTTTTTGTGCAGAACCCTTCGTAAGCGTACACATTATAGCATTCCAGTTTTTCAAAACAATAATATTCTCCGTCAAGGAGCTTGAACGCCTTGCAGGTATCCAAATATCCTTGCCGTATATTGTTGGTCGAAAGCTTCTTGTCAAAAATGGCAACAGTGCCAAATTGCCCGTTGTTAAAAAGGCGCCTATTTTGCACATAATGTATTTCAGCACAGTTTTCTTTCAGCTTTTTCACAGGCATACGGCCGATGTTCACGGCCACGACTTCCTCAGCGCCCCGGTCCAAAGCCATTTGAATAGGCATATTATCGGAATAACCGCCGTCAATATATTTTGTGTCGCCTATTTTATAGGAACGGACCAAGGGGAAGGCGGAGGCGCTAGCTATAATATAGTCAATGGCTTCTCCCTGCGGAATAGCGTCAATAAAACGCTCAATTTGTTTTTTATTTGGGAATTTAGTGGTTACCAGTCCAAACTCAATAGGTGACTTTCTGAGTGCATCTTCATCAACGAGTGATTTGATTATATTATTGAGCGGCGAAAAGTCGACACCGCCTTTTCGCAAGGCCTCTATGGTTAGCTTTTTTATATATCCATCATGATTTTGATCATTGTAGTCTGCGTTTTCCAAAAACTGTGTAAAGACGTCTTCCATACAGATGTTTTCCCAAAGTTTGAGTGCTTCATCGTATTTATCCAGCACCATCAAGGCGCCGTTAAAAGAACCCACCGATGTGCCTGTGACAATGTCCGGCGAAAAATTCAGCTCACGCAGGGCTTGCCATGCACCAATTTGATAACCACCCTTAGCCCCTCCGCCGCTTAAAACAACAGCTCTTTTTCCTGACAAGATTTTCCCTCCATATATACGTAACAAATATAGGCGATTCTATCGAGTATTGCCTCATTACTTAAAAATTATTATACCATATAAGCAAGGAATTTCAAATATTCGAGTATTTGAATTTGATTTATCGGATAATATTGACCGACAGGTTAAAATGATATACAATTACTAGGCGCATTTGTCTGAAAAGATGCCAAATCAGTTTGAAAAAGAATAAATATTAATATAATAAACATTTTGAAGTGAGGACCAAAGATGACAGAACTTATAAAGCTAAAATTACAAATAGCACAGGGGCACTATGAAGAGGAGCTTAAAGCGGTATATTTATCAAAGGATGAAATAATCCGCCAGCGTGAGCGGTTTAAAAGCCTGCTAAACAATTTTGAAGAGTTGTTTGGAGCAGCAAAAGCCATCGAGCTTTTCTCTGCCCCCGGCAGAACGGAAATTTGCGGTAATCACACGGACCATAATCACGGCAGAGTTTTGGCTGCTGCGATAAACTTGGATGCTATCGCGGCCGCCGCAAAAAACAACGAAAATATCTGCAGAGTTAAATCCGAAGGCTATTCCATGGATGTGGTGGAACTGGATAATCTAATGGTTATGCCTCACGAACATCATCGATCTGTGGCCCTTTTACGCGGTGTTTGTGCCGGCTTTCAATCCAGGGGTTACAAAGTGGGTGGTTTTGATGCCACAACAGCTTCCGATGTGTTGTCCGGCTCAGGGCTGTCATCCTCTGCAGCGTTTGAGGTACTGCTTGGTACAATATTAAACCACCTTTACAATGATGGCAAGGTGAGTGCTGTTGAGATTGCTCAAATAGCACAATATGCGGAAAACGAGTATTTTGGTAAGCCTTGCGGACTGATGGACCAAACAGCCAGTTCTGTTGGCGGCTTCGTTGCGATTGATTTTAAAGACTCCAAGGCGCCTGTAATAGAAAAGGTGGATTTTGACTTCAGTGCTTGCGGTCACGCTTTATGCATTGTGGATACAAAGGGGAGTCACTCCGGCTTAACCGGGGAATATGCGGCTGTAAAAGAAGAGATGGAGTCTGTAGCCGCTGTATTCAATGAAAATTCGCTTCGGAGCGTACCCAAGGAAGCCTTCGAGTCGAAACTTGCGGAACTGCGGCAATCGGTTGGCGACAGAGCCGTCCTGCGTGCATTTCATTTTTACTCGGAAAATGAAAGAGTTTTATTCGCATCCGAGGCTCTTTCAAAAGGAGATTTTGAATGTTTTAAAGATTTTGTTATTGAAAGCGGGCAATCGTCGTATATGTATAACCAAAATGTTTATCTCGGCAAGGTGCCAAAGTCACAACCCGTTTCCGTAGCCCTGTGTTTGAGCGAACAGCTGCTCAAGGGCAAAGGCGCCTGGCGCGTGCACGGTGGCGGTTTTGCCGGCACCATTCAAGCTTTTGTGCATCTAGATTTACTGCAGGAATATATAAGTCGCATGGATGCAGTATATGGCACCGATTCTTGTTATGTTTTATCCATCCGGCCGGCCGGCGGAGTGAAAATTCTTTAATAGCGATCAATAGATTTATATAATCTGAAAAGAGATGATACGATGGCCAAGTACAAACATATGCAAGAACTTGTTTTCAAGCTGTCAAAAGCAGGCGGCGTCGCAGGCGTGGAGCTTGCCGCTGCCGAGGTGGCAAAAAAAGAGTTATCAAAATATATGCCTGCTTCGGTAGATGCGCTTGGAAACATAACCGGTAAAATCGAAGGTGCTGGAGTCCATATTCTTTTGGATGCTCATATAGACCAGATTGGCATGATTGTAACATCAATCGATGACGACGGATTCGTGAAGGTGGATAAATGCGGAGGCATAGATATACGAATTCTTGCGGCACATGAGGTAACCGTCTGGGGCGATAGGCCTCTTTTCGGCGTTGTTACCTCTACACCTCCTCATTTGGCAAAAAAAGATGACACAGGCAAAGCAAGAGATTTTGATGAAACAGCGATAGATGTCGGCTTGTCAAAGGACGAAGCCACAGCGCTCATCTGTCCGGGTGATAGGGTAACCCTGAACGGACCGCAGCGAAGACTGCTGGGCAGTCAAATTTGCAGCCCGGCGCTCGACGACAGAGCGGGCGTAGCAAGTGTTCTGCGCTGCCTTGAGATTATAAAAGATGAAAAGCATAACTGCCAAATTTCTGTCCTGTTTTACGTCCAAGAGGAAACCGGAGGCAGTGGTGCACATACCGGCGGCTATACGGCAGCGGCGGAAGAATCAATAGCGGTTGATGTGAGTTTTGCGTATGCACCCGGGATGCCCCGCGAGAAGTGCGGAGAGATAGGCAAAGGCACAATGCTTGGCATTTCGCCCATTCTCGACCATACAATGGGCAGCACGCTTGAAAAAATCGCAAAGACGAAAAATATTCCAATGCAACCAGAGGTCATGGGCGGCCGAACAGGAACCAATGCCGACAGTATTCAGCTTTCCCGCGGCGGGACAAAAATGGCGTTGCTTTCCATTCCACTGAAAAACATGCACACGAGCATTGAGATCATTGACCTGGACGATGTAGAAAGCACAGCGAGGCTGATGGCGGAATACATCTTGGAAAGGGGGAGAGAAGATGTATAAAGACCTTGAAACGCTTTGTGGTTTGGCCGGCATATCCGGGAGAGAAGAAAAGGTGCGGGCCTACATCCTTTCTCAAATAAAAGATGTAGCGGAATGTCGAGTTGACCCATTGGGCAATTTGATTGTTTTTAAAAAAGGTGCTAAAACGCCTAAAAACAAAGTAATGCTAGCCGCACATATGGACGAAGTAGGCTTGATTGTTACATATATCACAGATGACGGTTATCTGAAATTCACATCGGTTGGCGGTGTTGACACGCGGGTAATGCTTGGCAGATGTGTTGCCGTCGGTGATGACAACGTGCCCGGCGTTGTCGGGATCGTACCTATCCATATGGTTAAAGAAGAGGACAAGGCGAACATTCCGGATGCCGACACATTATATATTGACATCGGCGCAATAAGTCGGGAAGAAGCCGAAAAGTATGCGAAACCGGGGGATGTGGCGCACTTTGACTCCGATTTTATCCGTTTCGGAGATGACCATATAAAGTCCCGTGCGCTTGATGACAGAGCGGGTTGTGCAGCCCTTATCGATATGATAAAAAGTGATTTGCCTTATGATATGACGTTTGCCTTCACCGTTCAAGAAGAAGTCGGGTTGAGGGGAGCAAAAACAGCTGCTTATTCTGTGGCACCGGATTATGCCATTGTGGTTGAAACGACTACCGCAGCAGACATTGCCGGCGTGGCTAAAGAAAAACAAGTTTGTAAATTAGGCCAAGGCGCGGTTATATCGTTTATGGATAGAAGCACCTTGTATAACCGTGAGCTTTATGATTTGGCTTTTAAACTGGCAGAGAAACACGGCATCAAAGTGCAACCCAAAACCGTGGTTGCCGGTGGCAATGACGCAGGTGCTATCCACACGAGCCGCGGCGGTGTCCGCACGCTTACGGTTTCCTTGCCCTGCCGTTATCTGCATTCGCCGTCTTGCGTCATTTGCGAAGCAGACTTGGCGGAAGTCTCAAAAATTGTCTTGGCTTTAGCAGTGGAGTTTGCGAATGCTTAGATTGCTGGAGCACGAGGAACAAGCGCTGCTCGATTTTTGCAAACGAGATGTTTTCGGTACGAAAATAGCCGCATATTTTGCAACTTACGGCACCGCGTATCCGTTTGCTGTGTTTTATTTGCAGGTGTCAAGCAATAGCGTGACAGCCGCCATATGCAAGATTGATGATGCTATGACGCTGTGTTGCGAACAAGACGCCGATTTCGAGGAGCTTGCCGCATTTGTCAGCACGATTGGTTTTAACACCCTAATGTGTACAGCCTGTGTTAGCGACAAACTTAATCTAAACCCTCAAAAGACAGGTTTCATAGTTGAATTTCAAGATGAACCCAACAATTTGAATTTTCAGGATGTGCCCCTATCAAACAGCGTTGAACTGTCTGACGTTTATGATGTTTTGAAGCATGCGGGGTTTGACGGTTTGTCTGAAAAAGGGCCATGGCTTGCCGATGTTGTGTCACGTGTCAAAAATGGCAACGCAAAAGCCATGGTCGTCAGGCAAGCAAAAGTTCCCGTTGCCTGTGCC
>JAAYFA010000277.1 GCA_012728445.1 Clostridiales bacterium
CATGTGGGGTCCCTTGCCCAAAAGCGGCAGGAATAAAAAATACATGGCCATCGTGCATAACGGCATAAAAAAGGTTATTCGAGAAGCCTACATGAACAAAAAAGACGGTTCCATTTTTTACGGCAAAAAAGAGGCGCCGGAAATCCAAAGGGACTCCCGTCTGCCGCATGTGTTTTGCAAAGATTTAACCAGACTGCGCTTTGTCCCCAAGGACGGCTCAACAGAGGTATGGATGTTAAACTTTGCCTCACACACCGAAAACATGCTCGGCAAACCAATTGTCAGCGCTGACTTTGCCTGCTATTTACGGCGTGGCATATTGGATATGGCAGGTGCGGAATCCATTTAGTTTGTTGGTGCCATCGGTGGGCTTATCCGCTTAAAAGAGCTGGACAAAGATGTGGTGGAATCCACCAAGATCGGCGGTAAAGCGCTTGCGGAAACAGCCGTTGCTATTGAGGATGAAAGAAAACTGGAACCCAAAATCAGCATCCTGCGCCAGGAATATTACACCAATGCCGATAACTTCGCCCTGGCATTCCTCGTTTCTGTCGGCATACTTAAAAAAGAAAAATTCGGCACAGGCCAAGGCCGCGTAGGGCTGAGTGTTAAAACCGAAATGACCTATATCCAAATAGGCGACTTAAATATGTTGCTACTGCCCAGCGAGATTTTCCCGGAGCTGTGCTACGGCGGATACTTGGATGCCGAACTAACGGCCGAAGGCAAATCGCCCAACATCAACCCGGAACCGCTCGTTGACATAGCGGGGGATAAAGATTTGCTTATTTTCGGTGTCGCCAATGACTTCACCGGTTATGTGGTGCCGCCCAACGATTACATGCTTCACCCGGAGGTGCCTTTTGTGACCGAAACGAAGGACCGGCTCGGCAGAAACCATTATGAGGAAACAAATTCCCTCGGTCCGGAAACCGCACAAATAATTGCGGATACTTTCAGGGGAATGATGGAGACGGTGAAGGCTGCCGGAGAGTAAGTTTTTATTCATGCCCACCTCATCAAAAATGCTTAAAAACCGCCTTGCTGTTCAATAAACAGTGAGGCGGTTATCAATAATAACACAAGGCAATAACATGTGGTGCATCTCTATACTAATTTGTCACTAAAATTCATAGTGAGACCACATGCTGAGTATTTTCACAGTCTTTTCGGTTTCAATCACTTCATAAACCAACCGATGTTTAATATTAATCCTGCGCGAATACGCACCTTGCAGGTCTCCGACCAACTTTTCGTATGGGGGCGGTGTTTGAAACGGGTTCAGTTTAATCAGTTCTATTAAATCCTTAACTTTTTTCGACAATCGAGCAACCTTAATACTTTGAATATCTTTTACCACATTTTTTGTGTATACGACTGCATACATTACCACTCCACCTCATTCTCAGGCACACATTCAGACAGAGGCGTTTTTATTCCTTCTAAAATCTTTTCTTTAAGGTTGGGAATAGTGCTGAGATAAAGTGTTTCCATTAGTCCGTTGTAATCTTCTTCGCTGATAACGACAGCATTGCCGTCTTTTGTATTGATGTTTATAGGCTCATTGTATTTTATTGTCTGCTCAAGCATGCCAAAGATGTTTTTTCTGAAATTTGTTATATTTGTGTTTAACATGTATAATCATCTCCTTATGTACATGATAGCGTACATCATGGAATATGTCAATAGTTTTTGTTTAACCGGTGAATTGGCTGATGTGTTGAACGATAAAATCTACAGCCGAGCAGTTTTTTCAGCTGATGTTGTTTCCGGGGCGATAGTCGGTATTAACAATCAGTAC
>JAAYFA010000396.1 GCA_012728445.1 Clostridiales bacterium
GGTTAGTATTGTCCTTATCTCAGGTGACTTGAGCAATAACGGTGAAACGGCAAGTCACTTGGAGTTTGTTGAGAAGCTTCATAGACTAAAATCATCAGGAAAGCGCATTTTTGTTATTACTGCCACACATGACTACGGTCTTCGTGAACTCACGAATGGTGACAATAGAGATGCCAAGAAAGCGGTAACAATCCGCAGCGAACTGAGATGCCTTTATAACGATTTTGGTTTTGACGAAGCCATTGCGGAATACACCGACAAGCTTTCCTACGTTGCGCAGCTCGCGCCCGGCTTCCGTTTGCTGGCATTAAACGACGACGGAGACGGCAAAACTTTCTGCGGATATAACGAAGCACAGCTTACATGGATATTGGAACAAATCAAATCAGCCCAAGACGCGGGGGAATATATTTTTGCGATGACCCACCACCCTGTTTTGCCGCCCTCCCCTATTTATCCATTGATGAGTAAAAGAGATATGCTTGGTGACTATGAAAACACCTCGACAATCCTTGCCGACGCTGGACTTAATTTTGTTTTTACCGGCCACACGCATATGCAGCACATCGGCTTAAAAACCACAGAAAAAGGGAATAAACTTTGGGACATCAACACCGGATCCCTTGTCGGCTACCCAACACCAATACGCCATGTGGTGCTGGACGAAGAAAAGATGACAATTACGACAGAAAAGATTGACACCTTTGATTGGGACTTTAAAGGAATAAGCATGGAACAATACCTAATTGGCAACTTTGATTCTCTGCTGAATGATATTTTTGATTCCATGGCTTTCGATTTTGAGCGTTTTGTCGGCCTTGCGGGTAGTTTTAGCCTTGAAAGAGAAAAAGCAGTTAAACTTAAAATACCGATCAAGTTAGCAGGTAAGGTAATGCAAAAACTCACCCTCGGCAAAGCCGGTCGGCTCCTTTTCGTAAGCCGCAAGATTGACAAAAGCGTCAAAAATACACTTGTCAAGGATTTAGTTATTGAATGCGTCCGCAACATATTTTCCGGTGAACAACCCTATTGCCCGGGCACCCCGATGTATGCAGCCATTATGGCACTTCTCGGAAGACTGAAACGGTCCGCAAGGCACTTCGGCAAGGACAACGAAATCCTCAGCGACTTGCCAACGTTTGTGGAAAGCATTATTTGCGACGGCAAGCCAAATAGCAATGCGGTGTTGTATTACAAAAGATAGATTTTTTATTAAAATCAAGCACCTCGAATTTTTAGATTCGAGGTGCTTTTTTCGTGCTATTGTTAAGGAGGGATTTGTCCGACTGCGGATCCCGGCTTTTCAACCGGTGCCTCATGTCTAGCTTTTTGTTTGCCGCTCGTTTAACTTAATGTAACATTAAAGATTATTTTAACTTTTATAAAAACCAATTTGCACAAAATTTAGTACACATAAGTGATGCCGGTTGTTTGGTCAATATACAGGGCATAGTTTTCGACATTGAGAATGATGTCCGCATCCACTGCCTCCGCATAGCCATCTTGATTTAAATCGCCCGCAAAATACAGGTAATCTTGCGTTACGAGGTCCCACTCAATGGCATAGTTTTCAACATTGATAATGATGTCCGCATCCACTCCGCCCACATAACCGTCGCCGTTGACATCCCCGAAGATGATGATGATGTAGGTTTCCATAACGACATCTGTTGCGATGTTGATCAGCTCAATTTTCGTGCCTGTGCCAAAGTTGCCGTCCAAGGTTGTAATTTCCAGCCTGCCGTTCCCTAAAATATCGACAAAGTCGTCTTCAAATTCTGACTGCGTAATACCCTCGACAAGTCCGTAAATGTAGTACCGCTCTGTGTCTATCACAGTCGTGGAATCCGGTGCCTCTTTAAGGGCAATGGGAATAAGTTCCCACTGTGCCGTATAGGTCGTAGCACCTGTGACCGGCGCAACTTCAGGTTCCCAGCCGGTGAAGGCATAGCCTGCTAATGTTACCGTCGGGCCTGCCGGTGTTGACCCATATGCTTCGGATGTTGTTGTTCCGCCTTCGCCGCCGTTCGCATCCCAAGTGATGGTGTAGTTGATGGCTGTCCACTGTGCCACGCATTCGACATTCTCTGCAGGCATGTTTGCCGGGACTGCCGGTACCCAACTGTCGAAGGTGTACCCTGTTCTGGTCGGGTCGGTCGGTGCGGTTA
>JAAYFA010000354.1 GCA_012728445.1 Clostridiales bacterium
TGGTGAGCTCATTACCGGCATTGACGATTTTGACGATTTTGACGGGAGTATGAAAGATCTATACGACCTCAAAAACATTGACCCGGATGCTGCCACAGCACCGACCATAACAGTTTACGACATCGCCATGGCATCTATTCCGGACAGGACAATTGTGTTTTATTACACAGTCGGCATACCCTCCACGATTACGCAAGAAGACCTGGTGCAAGGCACCGGTGTGAAAATAGAAAAAATTGAACTGTATCATGACTAAACCCAACACATATTGGTAAACGATGGTGATCATTTTTGCGAGTGAAAAAAGTATTATCCGCGATCTTAAAGGTTTTTGTCTTCTTGGTCTTTGCGGCAGGTCTGTTTGTGCTTATAACAGTCATATCAACAAAAGGGCAGAGCGTACCAAGCTTTTTCGGCTACAGCTTTTTGAATGTCAGCACGCCGAGTATGGCACCAAAATATCCGGTGGGTGCGGTGGTTATCACGCGAAAAGTCGACGCCGCTACACTGAAAACAGGCGATGTTATCACATTCTACTCGCAAGATCCCAAAATTAAAGGCATACCCAACACCCATAGAATCCATTCCGTTGAAAAAGGAGATTCCGGTGAGATATATTTTGTTACCAAAGGTGACAATAATTATATTACGGACCAATACCCGGTTTTGGGCAAAAACATCATCGGCATTGTCACAAGTTCTATACCCGTCATCGGTAAAGCTATAAGCTTGTTAAATAGCAGAATCGTTCTGTTTTTTGTCCTCATCCTACCACTTGTCGTACTCATGATATTTGAAGCAAAAAATATTGGTAAAACGTTTAAAGATAAAAATGGCAAAACGGACGAAGAAGTCCCCGAAGTTCCCGAAGATTATGAAAATCCGATACCGCCGGCGCCCGGTCCGTAAATCTTTACCGAACAACAGTTGGTATCTAACATCTTATTTCTGAGGTATACGAATGAAGAAAAAATTCCTAGCTTTAATAGTCTTCCTGGCTGTGGCGCTCGGTGCCATAGCTTTAGGGTCGTCACTTGGTTGGTTTCCAACCTTCGGCGGCGGTGGCGACGATCCATTTAAATCGCAGGTTATAGGCTATGGCGACATGGAATATACGCTCGTCGGTGGTTGTGATATCCGCACGGCGTTTACTGACCCGGATATTTTGCCCCCAAACAATAACAAATTTGTCGCCCCCGGCGAGAACATGATTTATATTCAAGACCCTCCGGCGTCAGGTGACTGGGTCCCGGGTGTGCTGACCATCAACAACAAGTCTACCGTCGCAACAAACCTCAGGGTTAAGATAGAATATTCCCGGTGGGACGGGGCTGCGCTTCAAACGGTTGTCTATGGCGATAAAACCGACGATTTCACCGTTGATTTTGCGGTATTTGATGACTGGTAATATAACTCCGAGACGAAATTTTGGGATTACAGTCCCGGGGATTCGCTCGTTATTGATGCCGTTGCCCTTGATACATTTCCCGGAGGAAACAACATTCTGATAAACAGCATGGGTTACAGCAAAGACATCCTTGTTAATAGCAACTATGAGACACGCGCTGTCAACGTTTCCCTGAAAATCGAAGCGAAACAAGCGGATTATGTCGAGTGGTCAACTGTATCCCCATAAATTTGTCGATGCGACAGAAGTCCAGAATACGAACGGATTGATTATGAAAAAACACAGAATTTTATCTACGCTGTTTATTTGTTTTTCACTGATTACTTTTTTCCTCGCGGGATTCATTGGTTTCCTTGCCCTTACACATACAAAAGGCTATTCGGTTCAAAGCAACAGCATGGCTCCCGAGTTCGGCGCAGGTTCAGTGGTCTTTGTCCGCTCGGTGCAAGCAGAGGATTTGCGAGAAGGCAATATCGTAACGGTGCAGTCCACAAACGGCAGCATGGTTTTTACACACAGAATAGCACGCATAGATAGAGAAAAATCCTTAGTATATACAAAGGGTGACAATAATCCGAGCGAAGACCCAATGCCCGCGGACATGTCTTTGGTTGTGGGGCGAGTTTGGTTCAGCCTTCCACTACTCGGAACGGTTTCTGCGGTGATGCAAAGCAGAATGTTCCCGGTTACTCTGGCCCTTATCGCAATGATGCTTGTGGCGACAAGATTTATTCTTACGATGGTAAAAAAACATAGAAAAGGAGGTGGCAAAGATGCTGCGTAAAAAGACAAAAAAAGCATTTATGGCAGTTGTCAGTGTGATTTTTGCGCTGTCAATCGGGTATTTTGCCGTGCTGCCCCCAACCTCCGCATGGTTTTACCAAGACCTTTATGACGAGGACAGGCAGTTTATCTTCGGAACGTTGTCCTTAGATCAGGTTTATCTTGGCACAGCTGACATTGATTTGCCCGCCGCGACAAAGCTTGAAAACGAAGCTGTTTTCGGCGAGACCCGTTTTGAGGAAGCACTCCATATCGTTGAGGTAGACGCTACAAATGACGGTACTTTACCTGCCCGCGTATATTTAAAGGTCACCGCAGCTGCGGAGAACCCTGCCGGCTTGCATTATTATTTTTATTTCGATGACGATGACGGTGCGACGGTTAAGGAAAAAATTGCAAATCATATTGCCATTACCGATAACGCGGCAGATACATACACGGCGCTCGACGCTTACAATATCGGCAGCGGGTATGCCGGTGGACAAGGCCGTTACATAGTAGTCCCGCCGAACACGGCGACCAAAATCTTAAAAATCGCTTTTTGGGCGGATTACAATGTCGTCGGGTCCAACTTAGAAAACACCGTGAACGTTACTGACCATTATACGTACAATGTCAATATAGAATTACACGCCGGCCAAAACTCGGACGGATGGTTTACAAGATAAGGATAGTTGAAGGGAGGCGGAACATTTGAAAAAAGATAAACTGCGCAGACCGCCGACCGCGGTACTGATTGCGATCATAACTCTTGTAGCAATTGCCGGCACCACCGTTGCCTGGCTCTTGGCAGGTACGGGCACTTTGACTCGCAATTTTTCTCTCTCCAATTTTAACGCCGAAGCAGAGGTTTGGTTTGAAGGCGGCACGATGTCTCAAAACACAGACAAAACGATATCGGTTGATGTGGTCGACACAAATGCGCCTAACTATATCGGTAAACTACGAGTTGACGCCAAATATAAAGGTAGAGGTCAGGCTTATATCCGGCTCAAAATGATTCAGCAATGGACCGATGAAAATGGTATAATTTTGCAGTCGAATGTGCTGCTACCCTATAATATATCCACACCTTATACCGGCACAAGTGGTCCCCAGAGTGCGTGGTTTGATAACCGACCGGACGACTATTGCCTATATTACGCCAAAAAGCTTACTTCCTTAGTGAATGAAACGTATGTGAACA
>JAAYFA010000346.1 GCA_012728445.1 Clostridiales bacterium
AGTCAGCCACATCGGCGGTAGCGGTGCCCAGCAGCACGCCAAAGAAAGCGCCGCCAATGCCGTACACCGCATTGCCAATCAAGACGAAGGCCAAGTTGGGGACGATCATCAAGGCGTAGCCCACCACCTGGAACAAGGAACCCAGCACAAGCACCTTTCGCTTGCCCAGCTTGGCATTGGCAATGGGTACAATGCCAAACAGGCAGCAGAGGATACCAGGCACCAGCTTTGCATAGCTGATCTGGGTCATGTAGCCGGCATTGCCCAGTACGTCCCGCAGGAAGTAGATGGCCATAGAGCCGAAAATCATCCCGGCAAAGTTGTAAGTGAGGAACATACCAAACAGCGGGCGGTCTTTTTGTCGCGCACCAGATAGGAATTATATGAGGAGCCCTTGTGCGTGGAATATTTGTCCCCGTGGAACCGGGTGAGCTCCCAGTCGACCTTGCCAACCCAGCTTACCTTATCCGTCAATTTTTTTGCCATCTTTTTTACCTCCGTCATTTTTATACGATAGGACTTATACCCGCAATCGCCTATGCGAATGCACAGACACGCGCGATTATTCGATGTCATTTAACGTGTCGGGCTGCAAAATGCGAATTCGTTTACCATTGCGCTCCAAAAGGCTTTCTTCCTCGAATTTCCCTATTTTTCGGGACAATGTCTCAGGGGCCGTCCCTAAAAATGCGGCCAGCTCCTTCATGGGCAGTGGAAGTGTCACTTCGTTTGATTCGGCTACCTTCATCAAATTCAGCAGATATCCGGCCAGACGGGACGCCACGGATTCGGTTGCCGTACTGGTAATAAGGCGGTCCGCCGCAACCAGGCGCCGGTTGTATTCCTCCAGCAGCTTGATACTGATCGACGGATACTGCGCCAGCAGATTCATGAAATCTTCCCGACCGATCGTACAGACTTCCAGCGCCGACAGCGCTTCGCCGAAGCCGGCCGGATTTTCGGATCCGAACAGGCTTTCCGCCCCAAAGAAATCACCAGACTCCAACACGCGCAGAAGCTGCTCTTTCCCCGATCCGGAAAGCTGATAGACCTTGACACGGCCGCGGGAAATAATGATAAGTCCGCTCTGCCGGTCGGGAGAAAACACCGTTTCCCCCCGGCGGAAGTTCCGGTGCCGCGTTATACCGCTGATTTTTACCAGGCTCTCATGATCCAGATGGTTAAAAATAGGCACCAGTTCCGCACACACATGGTTTGGCACGATCCTCCCCCCTCCTAACAATATAGAATCAAGCAGCCGACCAGCAGAACGGCGTCCGTTGGCTGCTTATTTCATTACTTTACTTCCGTTCGGATACCGGCGTCAATCTGTGAAAGCAGCTGGTATTCCTTTTGGAACCCCTCACAGGCGTCGGAAGGGGCGGTATATCCGCCAGTTACCTCACGTAGCTGATCCAGAATCCTGTTCAGTTCGCTGCGATCGGTTCCTTCGGACAGCCTCGCATGGAGATTGCCGACAAGCCAACCGACCTTTTCAAGCTCGGGATGAGCGCCGCCATGTACACGCCGTACCACCGGCAAGACTGCGTCCAGCTCTTTGAAAGCAGCAAGGACAGATTTCGGGCAGTTTTCCAAAGCACCTCTTTTGACAGACATGATTTTCCCTCCTTTTTTCTTTATGACAGTTTCAGCACATCATAACCAAGATCGCGTACCACCGCGGCAAGCGCTTCCGGTTCCGTCTTTTCTTCATCGTACTGAACCTTTGCCTTACTGGAGTTGAACAGAACCGTGACCGATTCCACACCGGATGCATTTTTCAATGCGGTTTCAATCTTCTGGGCACAGGTGGGGCAAACAAGCTGTTCTAATTGCATCGTCACTTTTTTCATTATGATTCCCTTCTTTCTGTTAGATTGTGATTTTATTTTATCACCATTCCAAGTAATTTCCTTGACCTATGTCAAGTTTTCCAGTTCTATTTTATTTTTTCGTGCGGGACGCAGCAGGCGCATTGCGTTGAGGATCACCACAAGAACGCTGGCTTCATGGACGAACATGCCGCTGGCCATATGGATATAGCCTGCAAAAAGTCCCGCGAGCAGCAGAAACACCGTACTGACCGCGATAACAATATTCTGGCGTGTCAATCCAACGGTGCGTTTTGCAAGTCGTAAAGCAATCGGAATACTTTCCAGATTTGACCGGATCAGAACCACGTCAGAGGTTTCCACGGCCACATCGGTGCCACCGCCCATGGCGATGCCAGTATCCGCGGCGGCCAACGCGGGACTGTCGTTCACGCCGTCGCCCACAAAAGCCACAACATGCCCTTCCCGCTGCATAGCCTTTACCGCGGCCAGCTTATCCTGGGGCAAAAGCTCTGCCCGCGCTTCACTGAGCCCGATTTTCGTCGCTACCGCCTCGGCGGTTTTACGATTGTCTCCAGTGAGCATCACCGTACGCTTGACGCCGAGTTTGTACAAATCAGAGATCATTTGCGCAGCGCCCGGTTTTACCGCGTCGGAAATCGCGAACAGCAGAAGAATTTTCCCGCCTACAGCCAGCAAAACAGTGGTAGCGCCGCGGTTCTGCGCTTCCGCCAGATCGTGACGCTGACTTTCCGTCAAGGGAATCCCGTTTGCCTCCATCATACGGGCGCTGCCTGCCAGAACCGATCTGCCATTGATCTCGGCGCGCAGTCCAAGGCCCTTTTCCGCTTCGCTGTGTATCGTCTCCGAAGATTCCGCTCCCCGATCCTTCGCGTAGTTTACAATGGCAGCAGCCAGCGGATGATCGCTGGCACTTTCCACGGCCGCCGCAAGCTCCAGCGCCTTCGGGATATTGTCCGTATATGGATACAGCGCTGTCACACTGGGATGTCCCACCGTCAGTGTCCCGGTCTTATCGAAGACCATCGTGTCCGTTTTGGCGAACGTGTGAACGCTGTCGCCGCCTTTAAGCAGCGTCCCGTTCCGGGCGCCGCGCCCAATCCCCGCCACGTTGGCCACCGGGGCGCCAATCACCAGCGCGCCTGGGCAAGCCAGCACCAGAACCGTAATCGCGGTGTCAAGGTTCCGGGTAATCAGCCACGCGGTGACAGCCAGAACGACTACCACAGGCGTGTACCATTTTGCAAATCGGTCGATAAACCGTTCCGCAGGAGATTTCGCATCCTGTGCTTCCTCCACCAGCGCGATAATCTTGGCGAACGTGGTGTCCTCTCCGACCTTGGTTGCCCGCATCTCCAGCGTCCCGCTATCCAAAATAGTGCCTGCAAAAATCTGATCGCCGGGGCCTTTGTGTGCAGGGGGTGATTCCCCGTTAATGCCGGCCTCATCAAGATAGCCTTCTCCCGATTCAACCATACCGTCTACCGCGACCTTGCCTCCCGTCTTTACCAGCAGCCGATTGCCTTCTTCCACTTCATCTGCGGAAATCTCCACAGCGCCGGAAGAATCAAGCCGCCAAGCTGTGGCCGGAGCCATTTCGGTAAGCGTTCGGATGGCGCTTTTCGTCTTGTTCAGGGTTCGCTGCTCAAGATAGGTACCGAACTGGAACAGGAACGTCACGATTGCCGCCTCGCTGTATTCCCCAATGTACAATGCGCCGATTACCGCTATGCTCAGTAGAAGCTCAATGCCTACCGTTTTCATCCGGAACCCCGTCAGCGCTTTGAACAAGATTGGCAGCCCCGCCAGAACCGTAGCGACAAGATACGCTGCAATGATGAGAGCTTTCCAACCGGTAAGCCTTTCAGCAGTATATCCTATTACGGTCAGCGCCCCAGCGGCAAAGGTAAGCGGCGCGGCGTACCGTTTCGTCAGGCCGAGAAGCTTTCTCTCAAATTTTTTCATCTTAATCACCTCAATCCTTTCTTTGACCCTATTATGGTCTAAGGGGGCCGAAAGGAAATTGATGTAGGTCAAGAATCTGAAATTCTCTTAATTTTTTCAAACCATGATAAACCAATATACAAGTATGCCGCGAACTCGAATATGTTTTCGCGGCGTTTCCCAACTACCAACTGAGAAAGCAAACGCTCCGTCTGCCGGGCTTTCGGGTTCATTCGGACAAAGCTTTCGATCCCAGATATTCCTTCAGGACAATCGCATGATTGATTTTCGGGTCTTTTGCCCCATACAACAGGGTAACCGTATTTTCCCTGCTTTGAAGAATGATCTGCCGGGCGGCCGCCTGCGCTCCGGCATCCGCATCCAGTTCCTTTCGATAAAGCATGCCGAATTCCTCCAAACGATCCGCTTTATGCCCAAACCACATCCGAAGTTCGCGGCTGGGGGCGAGTTCTTTTACCCAGCCATCCAGATGCGCTTTTTCTTTGGATATGCCTCGCGGCCACAGACGATCCACCAGCAAGCGTATCCCGTCACTTGTTTGAAAAGGATCATAAACCCGTTTTATTTGCAGCGCCATATCAAAGGTCTCCTCTCTCTGTTTTCTGCTGAAAATCCGCTATACTAATGGCAAGATGCCACCGAAATGTTTTATCAAATTTAGAGTCTGTTAACATATTATTAAATCGGCTTATTATCATATCAAAATCCAGACCTGTTCCCGCGCACATGCTAAAACTCAAAAAACATCAATCCTGTTCTCTCACCAAGCCCCAAAAACGAAAAACATCTATCCTGTCCTGTCGTGAAATCTCGTTATCAATCCTGTTCTCTCGCGAACGGAATCCGACCCGATAGACTGGTTCCCATGCACGGGTAAAAACCCGTTCTGAGTGTACAGTTTGAAAATTCAAAAACCACAGAAATGGCTTATTTACTGGGGTTTCCGTACACTCAGTCTTTTACCCTTGACATCAATACCACCGTCTCAACGTGGCTCGACCGTATGTTTTTAATTACAACAACCGCACATTTTCAACCTATCGGTTCGGTAGATACAGTCCACGCTTTTTGCCTGTTCGGTAGATGCAGTCAATTAATAATGCTCGATTGGTAGAACAGTCAAGGATAAATTGGAATCTGTTGGTTACTTGTATTCACTCGGAACAGGAATATTAAATCTCTCACACAATAGTTTTATATCATGAACATCATTTTCATCATGCTCATAGACCAAGTGAAATAAT
>JAAYFA010000247.1 GCA_012728445.1 Clostridiales bacterium
CATCAATAATAAATATCGGTCTGTGCTTGACCTCCATATAAATCCGTGCGAGGTATTCGCCGATAACGCCGAGGGAAAACAGTATCAGTCCGCCGATGACAAAAATTGCGCTGATAATCGACGGGTAGCCCGCCACATCCGGGCCATAAATCATTGTGCGGATAATGATGTATATCGCATAAAAGATGCCGCCCAAACTGAATAGAGAGCCGAACAGCAGGGAAACCTTTAGCGGTACGGCGGAAAAGCCGATGATGCCGTCAATCGCGTAGCGGAAAAGCTTGAAGAACGACCAGGTTGTTTTGCCCGCCGCGCGGTCGCGGTTGACATGTTCAAACCATTTGGTGTTAAAACCCACCCAAGTGAAGATACCTTTTGAAAAACGGCTGTATTCCGGCATAGCGATAACCGCCTCGACGACCTTGCGTTTCATGACCCTGAAGTCCTGCGCGCCGTGCGCAATTTCAATATCAATAATGCTGTTGCCAAGCTTGTAGAACATCTTGGAAAACCAGCTTTTTATTCTCCCTTCGCCCGTGCGGTCCGTACGCCTTGCGGCGGCTACATCGTAGCCCTCCTCCAATGCGGCGAGCATGCCGATGAGCAGATCCGGTGAGTGCTGCAAGTCTGCGTCAAGGATGCCGATATAATCCCCCGTGGAATACTTCATCCCCGCGAGCATAGCCGCTTCTTTACCAAAGTTGCGAGAAAAGGAGATGTATTTCATCCGGCTGTCATGTTCGGCGATGGCGGTGAGTACATCAAGCGTTCTGTCCCGACTACCATCATTGACAAAGATGATTTTGAATTCATAATCGGGGCACGCATCAATAACTGCACAAACCTCGCTGTAAAACAAGGGCAACACTTCGGATTCGTTATAGCAGGGTACAATTAAATCAACGGTTTTTATTTGCCGCGACCTCCTTTTCAATTAAGGTTTTTGCCTTTTGGTATTGCGTGTCCTGTGACCTTTGCAGCAGGTCAATGTCGGTGTTTTCTTGCTCGGTCAGCGCCACAGTATCTTCGGGCTCGGGCTCCAGCCCGTCTTCGTAGCTCGACGAATACGGCTTGACGATTGCCACCGTGAGCAAAACGGCGCTGCCGTCCGGCAGAGATTCGAGCGACTGAAGAGTAGCGTTGCCGGCTGTTTTTTGGCCCACGAGCTTGCAGGTTTTATATTCGCGTAGCGAAACGGCAAAAAGTTCGCCGCAGCCGGAGGTGCCGGCGTTTATTAGCACATTCATCGGCAGGATTTCTTCGCCTGCACTCGAGGGGTATTGTTCATAGATTGTGCCATCTCTTTTATAAGCGATCGCAATCGCTCCCGTGCCTTCGCTGCCGACAGGCACAATCACGTCGACGGCTTTTGCGGCGTATTCGATGGTTCCTTCGGAGGTATTGCGCACGTCAAACACAATGCAAGTTATATTTTCTTTTTTTAGTGCGGCAATGGCTTTTTCCAACTGAGAGGCCGTGTTTTTATAAAACTTGGTTATTCTGATATATCCTATTTCACCGTCAACTTCATAAGCAACCGTTTGTGCCTCAAATCCGATCATCACATTAACGGTTGTTTCGGCCGTGTCGCGGCGATAGGTGAGTGTAACGGTGGTAAGGCTCATGCCTTGCAATTTCAAAATCATGCTGTCGTAGTTGCCGGCAGTGACCGTTTCACCCTCGATGTTGATAATTTCGTCGCCCTTTTTGATGCCTTCTTTATCCGCAGAGGAATCCGGTGTCACATCCACAATATAGATGGTGCCGGTATCCGGCTTTAAAGCGGTAATGATACCGATTCCGTGTTCCTTGCCTTCCAGCTTATCTTTATATTCTCGATAGGCGGCGGGCGTCAAAAACTTACTATAGGGGTCACCCAATCCGTTCAGATATCCGGCGGCGATGGAAGTGTTCAGTGCTTTGTTATTGATTTCCGGTTCAAAATAAAACTTGGCGTTCACGAGTGCTTCAATTTTATCAAGCGCATAGCGTCTGTCCAGCCTTTCGGAAAGGTTGGGGATGAGCTTGTTGTATATTTTTTGTGAATAGCTCATGGTAACCGCAAAGCTGGCGGCCATCGCCATAATAACCAGTGCGATGGCAAGACCGATTGATATCTTTTTGTTCATGTAACTTAAGTTTCCTTTCGGTTAAGGCTTACGCAGCCTGCCAAATTTATGCCACAGATGTGCAGTGCTCGGCATTCGCAGCCTAAAGTCTCCTATGGTTTACTCACATAATCCAGCGGTTGCACCCATTGTGGGGTTCCGTTGCTGTTGGTTTTAACACCAAAGTGCAAATGTGGACCGGTCGAATTGCCGGTTGAACCGATTTCTCCGATTTTTTGTCCCTTGCTGACGGTTTGCCCTGTGCTAACCGAAAGAGCACTGCAATGGCCGTAGAGTGTCAATAGGCCACCACCGTGGTCAATAATAACGCAGTTGCCGTATGCCCCGTTCCAACCGGAGGAAAACACGTTGCCACCTTGCGCCGCCACAATTTTTTTGCCATATGATATATTGCCGCCACCGGCGTCCCTAACGACAATATCAATACCGGTATGCTTTTTGCCGCTGGGATAGTATGGAAAAAAGGCCGTGATATAGCACCGGTCATAGGGGACGGGCCAAATCATCGTGCCATCGTTTTCGTCTGAAACGACATCGCCG
>JAAYFA010000149.1 GCA_012728445.1 Clostridiales bacterium
CCTATGGTGTGATGGTGGAGTTGTTTTTAAAACTTTATGCCGTAATCCTTTCGGGCAAAAGAAAAGAAGCCATCCTTTTGCAAAATGATATCAATGAAATCATTACTATTTTGTGTTCGGGTCATGGCAATATGTATGCTGTGATTAAAGAAGTGTTGCGCCGCAGGAATAACATCAATATCGGTGGTGTGCGTAAACCATTGGCGGACATTATAGAAAGCGATGACGCTATCATAAAAACAGCTATTGAAAAGCTTGATTTGGCTTATCAAAAACATCTGCTCTCAGAATGAGAAGACCCGGGAGGGCGGTAGGAAATCCCAAAGCCGATAATTTAAAAAATCAAGGGGCTGTTCAATACGCTGAAAAACAGCGGAGAGATACAGCCCGTTTTTGTTATTAGATTGAATTCGGGGGTGCATGCGCGCTTCAGTCTCCGCTTTATTTGGCCGCGGTTAATGCGTCAAAGTTGGTTTTTGCCATGGCAAGTCCCATATCCAATGCCTTTTGAAGGTCAGCCAGACCTTTTTCTTTGAAGGCTGCGTCCTTGGTGTCATAAAAGCTTTGCTCGTATGCTTTGCCTTCGTTGTTGCGGTTTCTGCCGTAGTTTCGTTTGCCTTGATGGTCGTTGATTCGGTTTTTATTTCATCGTCCATTCTTGTTCCTCCATAGTGCATGGGGGAGTTTGCCGGTCCACCTTATTATTGCAACAGCCCTGTCCCTGGGTCACTTCTTACATTACACCACTGTTTCCTCGCTTTACATTATTTTATAACGGTGATAGTATAAAGACCATCCCAATATTGAAAAAGGTTGCGTTACAATGAATAAATTTTTCACACCCAACAAAGTACTTATTGCAGGGCATAGAGGCATCAAGGCACTGTACCCCGAAAACACAAGTGTGTCTTTTTTGGCGGCTATTGAAGCCGGAGTTGATATGATTGAAACGGATTTGCGTTTGACCAAGGATGGCAACATTGTTATTATTCACGACAGCACGGTTGACAGAACAACCGATGGCAGCGGAGCGGTCAGCGAAAAAAGTCTGGCTGAAATCAAACAACTGGATGCAGGAATCAAGTTTGACCCAAAATTTAAGGGTGAGCAGATTTTAACGCTCGAAGAGTTTTGTAAACTTGTTTTGCCACACGAAAGCTTGTTGCTCAACATTGAAATAAAGGATGATAACAAAGAAGTCGTTGACAAAGCCATGCAGTGCTTGCAGCGTTTTGCTCTTACAGGTCGCTGTGTTTTTGCATCGTTTTTGAGTGAGATGGTCGCCTATGCACATAATGTGTACGGGGTGCGAACACAAGGCTTTAGCAAACAAAAATTTCATTCTTTTACCGATGGTATCAATGGGACATATTCAAAAATGTACGCCGTCGGGCTGGGTGTCAGCGAGGTGACGGTTGATACCGTTCGTATGTTTAAGAATATGGGTATTCGCCCTTGGGCATGGTGCCCCGACACAGAAGAGGATGTTCGGTACTGCATCGCTTGCGGCATTGAGCTAATGACCTGCAATGATGTTGGGGCGGCTTTAAAAGTGTGTAGGGAATTGGGACTGCATGAGTAGCAGATTGGTTTTTAAAAAATGCAGCATACTCCGATAAAAAAGGCTTTGATTTTAAAACAAAATCAAAGCTTTTTTTCAACGATATAAAACCTAATCGTATTTCTGATATACATATACACTACGGTGCATGGAGATTTGTGTCTATATGATCATTAAAGCAATTCCGCCTAGATTTAATAGAATCCCAAGGGTATCCCCGGTAGATGGTTTTTCTTTGTATATAGCCCATGATATTAAAGCGGTGAGCACCACTACGCTTGCACTTAGGATGGGAAACTGGAAGGAGGAGTCCATCACTTTGGCGGTTACCATAGAAAAATAATTACCAAAGCCGTTACATAAGGTATATCCGCCGACTATCAAGAATAGATATAAAAACCCCTTGGAGCGGTCATTTTGTTCTGTTTGGCTATGTTTAAAGGATAGTGCAAGGGCAGGCTTTTCACGCATGGTAAACATGCCGATGAGTAGCAACCCGACGACCAGCCGCAAAAATGCCGCAAAAATTAAGAAGTCTTTTTCAGGGACAGCGTGCACATTAATGGAGTGCGCTTTCGTTATGACACTTACCATACCATTGGATAGAAAGACGATAAAGTACAGAAAAAGACATCGGCGTTTGTTGCCCTGTTTTTGTTCTTCTTTTTTTACAGATTCTTTCTTATAAACAAGTCCGGGGAAAAAAGAAAAGAAAATCAGCCCCAGTGCCAACCCTTTTTGAATGTTCAGCGTTTCCCCAAGTGTTGCCACGCCATACACCACGGGTAGCACCAAGCCGCCGGCAAGCATGAACAGCGTCATGAGCGAAACCTTGCCATAACGCAAGGCAAACAGTGCCGAAACTCTGCAAACAATAATAAAAAAAGAATAGTATATGGCATACCGTGCGGAAAAGGCGGTTATGTGAAGGGAAAAACCGTTTGCCGCAAAAAATATCGCAGACAGCCATGCGCCGTCAAAAACCGTCATCCAAAGGGCGGCGCTCAAACTGTTATCCGTTCGTAATTGATACCATTTGGAAAACACAAATTGAAAAGAAAAAAGCAGGCCCGCCATCCCGAGCGTTGCGTAGGTCATAGGCACTCACCTTTCATTCGCCGCTAATAGTTATCCGGGTGGGTGCTGATACGATGGTCTTGGTTGAGTGCATCAATGAGGGCCATATCTTCTTCAGCCAGGTTAAAATCAAAAAGCTGAGCATTTTCTACAATGCGTTCTTGATGCACCGATTTTGGGATGGTTACCACACCATGCTGCAAATCCCATCGCAGGACAATTTGTGCGATCGTCTTTTTATACTTTTGCGCCAATTGCCGAACAACTTCATATTCGAATATCCCGCCACGCATGAGGGGACTCCAAGCGGTGGGCACAATCTTTTTTTCTTCGCAATACTGCAGGAGCGCCACCTCGGTCAAAATCGGGTGATATTCGATTTGGTTGACCATGGGGGTAAGG
>JAAYFA010000332.1 GCA_012728445.1 Clostridiales bacterium
GAGGATACCTGCGTACCGATTGAAAATTCATTGGCTTTCGCCACAGCGCTTGATAAGGCGAAAGTGCCTTTTGAAATGCATATATTTGAAAAAGGCAACCACGGATTTTCGCTTGCCACCCCTGTGGTGTGCAGTAACCGCGCGGCGCTTGAGGCCAATCGGTTTGCCGTGGTGTGGTTTGAAATGTGCATCAAGTGGCTCAATAACCTGTTTGCGATTGCATAAAAATAGTTCGTTTGATAGATTTTATATTGTTGTTAGGGCAGTTGGTTTTTAAAGCCATCTGCCCTAATCGACATATTGCAATCGTTGACACTTGATTATCGTTGTGTTAATATAAATTGGTTTTATTACAGCAAACAAAAGATCCGAAACAAGACCAATCACGCTTTGGGAGATGCATAGATGAAGTTTAAAGAATACGAATTTCGCCCGCTTATTTTGGGCGGAGATATCACCGCCTACAGCCTTGTACGTAGTTTTTATGAGGAATACAAGGTAAAATCCTTGGTCGTTAACATGTCGCAAGGCGGTGCGGTTACCGGGAGCACGCTGTGTGACATTATCTATTACGAAAACCTTGAGGATAATAATATCTTTTTGACTGCGATGAAAGAAACCGGCGAAAAATTCAAAGATAAAAAATTGATTGTCTTCGGTTGTGGAGACTGGTATGTGCGGATGCTTATTGAGAACAAGGGCTCTTTGCCCGACAACTTTGTTATTCCGTACATCGATGAGCCCTTGATGAATAAAATTGTACTGAAGGACCATTTTTACGAGTACTGTGCAGAACTAGATATTCCGCATCCGAGGACATTTGTATACGATTGTAAAGAGAAAACGCCCTTAACCTACGATTTTGATTACCCGATTATCGCCAAAACGGCTAACAGCGCAATGTACCATTATGCCAAGTTCCCGGGGAAACGCAAAGTGTTCAAGTTTAACAGCAAGGCTGAGCTTGAAGAAATGCTTAAAAATTTGGGTTCCAGTACCTATGATTATAAGTTCCTTGTTCAGGAATTCATCCCCGGTGATGACAGCAATATGCGCGTGCTCACCTGTTACAGTGATAAAAATGCAAAGGTGCGCTTTGCTGCATTTGGACATGTTTTGTTGGAAGAACATGCGCCAATGGCATTGGGCAACCCCTGCTGTATCATCAACGAAGTCAACGCCGAAGTTGTTGCGCAAGCAACAAGGTTTCTGGAGCATGTCGGCTATACCGGTTATTCCAATTTTGATTTAAAATTTGATCCAAGGGATGGTAAATATAAATTTTTTGAAATTAATATCCGTCTGGGGCGTAGCAATTATTATGTGACCGGCAGCGGTTTCAATGCGGTTAAGCTGATTGTGGATGATTTAATTTACGATGAAGCGATTCCCTACCACCTAGCGGATAAAGAAAATCTGTTTACCTTTGTACCAAAAAGTGTGATCAAAAAATATGTCGGGGACAAACAGGCGAAAGCAAAAGCCCTTGCGCTTATGAAGCAGGGCAGTTGGTGCAATCCGCTTTACTGCAGTGCGGACAGAAGTGTTTACCACTTTATCTATGCCCGCATAGCTTTTTACAACCAGATTAAAAAATTTAAGAAATTCTTTTAAAAGGTGACGTGATGAAACAGAAAACAGTTGGCATCCTTGGCGGCATCGGTCCGCTTTCCACGGTCTATTTTATGGAAATGATTATCAACATGACCGAGGCAGCTGTGGACCAAGAACACATTGACATGATTGTTTTCAACCATGCCACGATACCTGACCGCACAGCCTATATATTGGGGCAGTCCGCTGATAATCCCTTGGATGTTATGGCGCTTGATGCAAAAAAGTTACAGCAAGTAGGCGCAGATTTTATTGTGATACCCTGCAACACGGCACATTATTTTTTTGACAAGATCAAAGCGGGCGTGACTGTGCCGATGCTGAACATAGTTGAAGGTGCGGTGCAGTATGCAAAACAGAACATCCGGGGGCTGACCAAACTCGGCGTGCTTGCCACAGACGGAACAATTCAGACGAACACTTATCGCTTAGCATGCGAAAAAGAGGGCGTGACCTGTATTGTGCCGGATGCGCAAGGGCAAGCAGCGGTGATGCGTATTATTTACGAGCAGGTGAAAGCGGGTAAAAAAGCAGATATTGCCGCTTTTTATCATGTTGTCGAAACCCTCAAGCAGCAGGGTTGTCAGGGTATAATTTTGGGATGCACGGAACTGAGTATTGTCAAAAGGGATTTTGAAACAGATCAAAAAGAAATCATTGACTCGCTTGAGGTGTTGGCAAAAAATACAATTCTTGCCTGCGGCAAACGGCTCAAAAATGAAGGGGAGCATCAACATATATGAGCGGATTTGTAGGTTTTGTAGAAGAAAAAAATGAGAATACCGAAAGAATCGTCCGAGAAATGGCCGACCGAATCATTCACCGCGGACCCGATGAGGACGACTATTTTGTTGGTGACAGCGTCGCCCTCGGTTTTCGTCGGTTAAGCACTATCGACTTGGATACCGGTGGGCAACCAATTTACAATGAAGACAAAACCAAGGTGCTTGTATGTAACGGTGTGCTATACAATTACAAAGAACTACGGGATGATCTTTTGACAA
>JAAYFA010000357.1 GCA_012728445.1 Clostridiales bacterium
AGCAAACACCGATCGTTTTTGACCCGAACGCCAATACCATGCGTTTCGTTCCGGACAATCAGGGCGCGAACGAAATCTGGTTGGTCAACGCAGGTATTCACCCGACCGGCTACCCGCAATCAAGCACAGAAGCTTCCTCTGAGTTCCCTTATGCGATTGTGAAATACGCCAAGGAACTTGCCGGTGCGGATGTCGCCTTCTACCAAGGCGCGCAGAACGAAATTACCAAGGACGGCAGCACAGTCGATGTGCCCGAAGGCGCCACGAACTTTGAGCATATTCAGGCGTACGGCAAACAGATTGTGGAGCGCATCATTGCCTCGAGCAACGATATTGAAGTAGAACCCTGCCTCAACGTTACCCATGCGGAAATATTTATGCCGATTGAAAACCCAATCCTTATGGCTGCGGCCAAGCTTAATATCATCAACAACCTCTGTGTCAACACAACCGGCAAACTGGAAGATGCCCTGTTGGTGACTGAAATCGGCTATGCCGAGTTCGGCTCCAAGTTCGCCATCGCCATGGTACCCGGGGAAATGACACCCGAACTTGCCTGGGGCGGCGCGAAAACCGCGGCCGAATCCTGGACCGGTAAAAATTGGAACTACCCGTCGATGGAAGAGCTTGTAGGTAGGAAACTCATTGTGTTCGGTCTTACAAACGACCAAATCGGTTACATAATGCCCGACAATGATGTGGCAGGCACCCTAACGGACGCCTTGGGCGGCATGTTTGGCACGGACCCCTTTGGCGAAAAAAACAAGCATTATTCGGAAATGCTCACCGTAAACCGCAAAGTCGGTCCCTACCTCATGCAGTACTTCATTGCCATGCTGGAAGATTTTAGAAATTAACAAATAAAAACAGGCCGTTCATTTCATTATTCGCGGCCTGTTTTTTTGTTATGAATTGCGAAATGTGAAAGGAAATGATTTAGATGTTAGATTTTCTAGCACCCCGGCAAGCCAAAGCCCTTAAAAAAATGTTTACCTTGTTTTTTACTTACAAGGGTACCGCAACCAAGCCCATCTTGCGCTTTGTTGCCATTGTAACCGCTATTGTTCAGCTGTTTTTTTTGGTTGTTTCCGACACGCCGGTGACGCCTTTCGGCCCGGCGCTGGACCTGGACAAGTTTGAACTCGTCTGGGCGGATGAGTTCGACGGGGATTCGGTTGACCGGAGCAATTGGAGTGGGCACTACACATACGGCGAGAGTGCGTCTGTGCGCCGGGGCGGCTACTTTCAGCAGGATATGGCTTTCGTCAGTGACGGCAATCTGATTATCCGCACCGATTATAGAGAAGACGGTCTTGGTGGCGGCGGTCCCGGCTACTACTCCTACGGAATGGATACAGGAAGCCATTACGAGCAACTGTACGGCTATTTTGAGTGCCGTTGCATCCTGCCCAAGGGCGTTGATTTATGGGCCGCTTTTTGGATGATTAATGATGGAACGTTCAATGAGGACGGCAGCGGCGAAGACGGAGCGGAAATCGATATTTTCGAAAGCCCGAACTGGGGCAAAAAGAAAATTCAGGACAGCGTTACCCACACCATCCATTTTGACGGATACGGCGATGCCCACCAATCGGAACATCAAGGGGCTTTTTATGTCAACAACCCTTATGAGGAGTACAATACTTACGGTCTTGAATGGAACAAGGACGAGTACATCTTTTACATCAACGGTATTGAGTCGGCAAGGACAAGCTTTGGCGTATCGCAAAATCCCGAAATTATGATTCTTTCCGTTGAGGTCAACGGCGAAAACGCCGTCCCGTCGGAAGCCATTCAAAATAACACCACCTACCCCGCCGATTATGTAGTGGATTATGTGAGGGCTTACCAATACAAGTAGGGGACGGCGTCCTCGACGTCCCGAAAAAGGGGATGGGCTTTCCGTCCCGAAAAAGGACCGTGTTATTTGATGCGGTGATGCGTGGAAATGCGGGCGTAATTCACCCCCGCGGGGGCGCGGTTTTTTGAGAACCGTTAATTAACCGCGGACGCGCAATGCGCGCCTCTACAACGAGGGGAGTAACACATGGTGTCCGATCGAAACTTCAAAAATTAAACACAAAAAAACGCTCCGGATCACTCCGGAGCGTTTCATTCGCACAATTAACTGATTAACAGCTTATGCATTTTCCTTTGACTTTGCAAAGCATTCGCTGCAAAGTACAGGACGGTCTTCTCTGGGCTTGAAAGGAACTCTTGCTTCCGCGCCGCATTCAGAGCAGATTGTAGTGAACATTTCGCGTTCGCCACGGGCACCGTTTTTGCGTGCATTGCGACATTCTTTGCAACGTTGGGGCTCATTCTCGAAACCCTTTTCTGCATAGAATTCTTGCTCGCCTGCTGTAAAAGTGAATTCACTGTCACAGTCTTTGCATTGGAGTGTTTTGTCTTCGAACATTTTTTTACCTCGCTTGAAAAAATATTTGCCCTTGTGCGGAATTGCACCGCCATCTTTGTTGAACAACGCTCTGCTTTAAGCTACGTGGGCATATATTGGGTGTATAGGCACGACCATTGGCCGTGTGCGGACTATGTCTCGGTTGACTTCAGCTTTTTCTTTGCCCTTTGCAAGGCGTTATCAACCGCTTTGACCGTTGTGTGCAGGATTTCTGCCGTTTGTTCGTAGCTCTTGCCGGCAAGCCGCTGCTGAAAAACTGCTCTTTCAAAAGTTGAGAGCTTAACGTTTAGAATGCTGAGCAGGCGTACAGTTTCCTCCTGCGCAGATAATATATCTTGCGGGTCGGATTGCGAGTCTTGCAAATCGGACCCATCTTCACTAAAAGGGATGCTGAAATTCAGGGGCATATTTTTTTTGTTCAGCTGTGAACGCACCGCCGAAATAATCCGGTTATTGATGCAGGTTGCGGCGTATGTGCGGAAGGAGGCTTCGCCCTCGGTCTTGTAACTGTATACTGCGCTCAAAAAACCTAACATGCCTTCTTGCGTTAAATCCTCAGCCTCAAGATTTTTGCCTGTAAAGGCTGCCGCTCTTGCTTTAACCAGCGGGACGATTCCTGAGATAAGCTTTGCCATCGCTTTGTTGTCACCCTTGCAAGCAAGCAGAACAAGTTCGTCGTCGGTCCGGGACTTTTCCGGGTCGCTCATAGGGGGCACCTCACTGGATAAACATTTGCACGAATCAATAATAGTCTACAAACCCATATTTGTCAAGGAAAAGTGCAATAAATTTAAATTTAAATTTGAATTATTGTGGTTATAAAAACATAAGACCATACATATAGTGTTTTTTAATAATATTTAAGCGAACTCAATTGCCCCCGTTTGGGCGAATGACGAAGGGCTACCCCGTCGGCGTCTTCCAGTTTCTACGTATATTATATTCCCTATCGTGTTCCTTAAAGGTTGTGGAGTAGTAATAGTTCCGCCCCGCATAGGTGAAAAAATAATAATAGGCTTGGCCATCGGTTTCGGCGAGCGTCGCCGGGTACAGCGCCGCATCAATCGAAGTTTTGCCGGGATTACAAATGGGACCTGCCGGAAGTCCTTTGCGCACATAGGTGTTATAAAACGCATCATATTTTTCCCGTGCACCGGGAATAGCCGCCTCGCCTTCATCATCATTCTCCAGTTTATCAAGATATTTATAACTGGCATCGAGTTGCAGGCGTGGCAAGTCCTTGCTGCCCAAGCGGTTATAGATGACTGATGCCACCTTCGGGTCTTCTTTTTTAAGCCCGGCCTCTTCCTGAATAAGCGATGCAATGGTGAGTATCTCATCCATTGTATAGCCGAGCTCCGCCGCGCGTGTGTAATCGCTGTCTGTCAACTTCGTTTTCATATTGCTTAAAAATTTGCCAAGTGCTTTCTGTGGTGTATCGCCCGTGTAAAACTCATACGTGTCCGGGAAGACATAACCCTCCAGTAAAACCGGCCTTTGGTCCGCGTTGGTGATAGCCGCGGCAAAAGCATTGTCCGCCGCCGGCGCATTCACGGCAGCTATAAAGTCATCGCTCGAACAAACGCCTTTTTCCTCCAGCAGTTGCGCAATCTTATATACGGTGAACCCCTCCGGCACAGTCACGCGCACCGTCGGGCGTGCGGTCACCGTTTCCTTGGGCGCAGTGATTTTATCCAAAGTGCCGCACCCGGCAAGAGACAGTACGCAAAGCGCAACGGTCAAAGCGGCAAGTATTTTCGATTTTATTTTCATGCGGGTTGCCTCCATGTAAACTGTTTTCAATATTATAAGTGATTTATCATCGTCAAGCAACAAAAATATAAAAATCGATCTCCGTGTCGGCACAGGGCGAACGCTTGCAAAATCCGAAACGGTGGAGTAATATATTACATACTTTATTTTTATGAAAGGAGAATCTCCCAAATGGATATGAATTCTCTGTTGCCCAATGAAGGGAAGCAGCTCGAAATAGCCACCCCGTTCGGAAAATATCAGCGCTTTCCAATTAAAACCCACGTGATTATGAATGGGGACAGCCTGACGGATTTGATGGATAAATATGTCAAACCATGGCTCCAAAAAGACGACATGATTTTTATCAGCGAAAAAATAGTGGCCATCAGCCAGGGCAGAGCGTTTGATATTGACGACATACACCCAACGCCTTTGGCAAAATTCCTGTGTAAATTTGTCCAAAAAACTTCATACGGCATCGGCCTGGGTAGCCCGCATACCATGCAGCTTGCCATTGAGGATATCGGCAAACCAAAAATACTGTTTGCTGCGTTCTGTTCCGCTGTCACAAAACCCTTTGGTAAACGCGGTGTTTTTTACAATATTGTCGGCGTCAAAGGCAGGGCAATCGATGGGCCCTGTGACTACACGCTGCCGCCGTACAACCACTACGCCAAATTGGCGCCCAAGGACCCGGACAATGCGGCGAAAATACTGCAGGACTATACGGGGCATGCTGTCGTTATCATCGACGCCAACGATATCGGTAGCAATATTCTTGGCATCTCCGACAAAACTATTGACCAAGAGCTGTGCAACGCTATTTTCGGGGACAATCCCCTCGGCCAGGGTTCACAGCAGACACCGATTGCCATAGTAAGAAAGGCTTAATTCGTTGTCAGTTATCAGCAAGTATGCGGACCAAAAAGGAATTAACGAACAATTTATTGGATTATAATCTTGTGCCGGTGTTTTATGCGGGTTTGGTCGCTTGAAACACCGGCTCTGTGTTTGTGTTTTCCACCACACTTTCTTCGGGGTTTAATGCGGCGGTAAGGGCATCTCTTCCGAGGCTGCAAATCGGACCGGCCGGCAGGTAAAGCATAAAATTGCACTTTATAACCTATTCATGTTATAGTATAGACGGTTTTATACAAAATATATTGAAAGGCAAGGGATACTCAAGCTCAACTTTTTGCAATCGTATAAAAAAATTCTTGCGAGCAGGACGAGGGGACAGTGGCGAGCAGATTTGTAGGGGACGGCGTCCTCGACGTCCCGCGTGAAGGCTCCTTTTCCAAAGGGGCTGCCGTCAGCAGGGCGTCACAGCGATCTGTGGATGCCACTGGGATGAAATTTCCTGCCGGCGGAAAAATATTTTTTTGTTGACTATTACCACCAACACACTATATAATATACTACTG
>JAAYFA010000195.1 GCA_012728445.1 Clostridiales bacterium
GCATCCACCTTGTGCCCTACACGAGATCCGTGAAAATATATCTTCTGGTTTTTTTCGTCGTACAAATAGTTAACTGGTATTGCATATGGATAATTGTCATCACCATTTACAGATAAAACACCTCTTCTAGTATCATGAAGAAGTTTCTTTGACACTTCCATGCTAATTTCATTTTTCTTTTTCCGAATTGTTCTAAACATAATTCTCTCCCAATATTCTTATGTTTTATTTATACCTTACTGCTCGGTCAATTTCGATTTATCTATCCAGTGACTTGGAATTTGTAAGGCTAAACGCTTTCAATTCTAACATCATCATTTTCCATTAAAATGGGTTGATGATTGCTTATGGGAATTAATTTCAAAGCTTCGCCATATGTTGCGATGATTTTTTCAACTGCTTTTTTGAACGGTGCATTAGTATGGTGCGGAACAGGATAAAACTCTACAATTCTCAACCCGTCCATGCTTGCCAATTCAGGAGCTTTTTTAACGCTGTCCAATGCATTTGCATACTCAATGTTAGGCGAAATGACAATAGAACCTGCGGACTCGCCTATATATATTTTGCCTAATTCAATTTGCTCTGCAATGATTTTATCAGCGCCGCTTTTTCGCAATTCTTGGAGTAGGAAGAATGTGTTTCCTCCGGTGATATAGATATAATCATTCTGCGTTAATTTCTTTGTTATTTCATCTGTTGTCGCTGTGGATACTTCCAATTCGTCGATGATTAGCCCCATTTTTTCAAGTGCTTTTTTACCCGACTTCACAAAGAAATCCACTTTTTCAACGACACTTGCGGTTGGAATGAAGGTGACGGTTTTGCCCTTAACCTCTCCTGCGAAGGTTTCAAATACATTTGCAACATCTTTGAATGATGATGCTAAAAACATTTTCTTCATTTAATTTCTCCTCATTTCAAAAAATCACTTCTATGCTCTATCCTGCGAAGGTTATAGCCGGTTTCAGCAAGATGAGCAATCTTCAAAGCAACAAGGTTAATATCGGTATTCATAGCCCTTGAAATTTGCTCTGATGTGTAATCGTAATGATATATATACTCAAGGATTTCATCGGTATCCAGCAGGATTTCAGAAGCCACAATATTTGCTTCGTATTCCGGTTTAGTTGTCATATCGTATAGCATGAACTCCTTGATGGCTTTGCCTTTTGCAAGGTGGCGGTGTAATTGGTCGTGACCAAGCTCATGGGCACAGACAATACGCTGCATCCTCTCACTTAAATCTTGGTTAATGAAGATAAAGCGGTTTCTCTTAATTACCTTGTACATTCCTTTTAACGGTCCAATGTCTTCGCAGAACAGAACCTCGATTCCAAGCTCGTCAGCAATACGGAATGGGTCTCTTGCGCCGCAGCGTTTGACAAGAGAACTGCCGACTTTGGATAGACTTTCAGCGTTAATAATCCCACCTCCCATCGTGGAATACTTTATCATCCTTTTCGTACCAAAAAGCGGTCTTATTCTGTTTCAGTTGCTTTTCGATACTTTTTCGGTGTGTATTTTTTGTTCTTTTCTTTTGCAATCCAGTAAGCATCGTTCAGCGCCTTCATTGCTCCCTCGATAGCTTCTTCACTCAGTGAGCCACCGGCAAACATTCCGGTCACTTCACTAACAAGCTCGTCAATATCCCTGGCTGCCTTGGAACCGCCTTTTTCGTGAGCGTCAGCAACCATCATGCCGCTACTGCCCAAAAGATACTCAGTTGTCGTACCAAGTGCGTCCGCAATCCTCTGAACAACCTCAATTTGGTAAGGTCTGCGGGAACCGAGTTCGTAATTTTGAATCGTGCGGGTTGAGACACCAGCCAATTTAGCCAGTTCCGCCTGCGTGATATTTGCTTCGCCCCTCTTTGCTTTCAATCGGTCTTTGAAAATCATAAGGCACCTCTTTCTTTAATTTTTGCGAACACGAACACTTTTTCACAACATTCTATTGACGCGAAATTATGTTCGTTCTAAAATGTACTCACGAACACGCAATAATGTTCGTTAAATTATCATACCACACGAAATTAAGAGTGTCAACAAAAGCACGAAATATTGTTGGTACAGATTTTTAACTTTTTTGTGAACGGAAGATTTTTATGCTAAACACACGATGCCGCAAGGCTTATGTTTCGGTTAATGTCGATATTGATGAGGAGGGTAGCCTTCATCCACGGCTTATCCGATGGAAGGATGGGCTTGTATTCCAAATCGACCAGGTTTTATTCAAATGTCGTGCCGCCTCTAAAAAGGTCGGAGGCGGTGGAATAAGATATACCGTTATAATTCGAGGAAGGGAGTCGTTTCTATTCCATGAGGGTGATAAATGGTTCGTAGAAGCAAAGGAGGATTGCCAATGATTTTATCTCACGCAAAAATAGAAGAAATTGCAGCAGCGGTCACAAAGGACTTTAACTTGTTTTTCTTCGGACAGGAATCGAATGAAGGAAAAAGGATGCCGCAAGTGACCCCTATTGACCAGTTTGCAAAAGAATATCTTCACCTGAGTGTATCATTTGAAAATCTCTCCACGGATGGCAGCTTTTGTGGGTTGACAGCTTATGAGGATACGGAATACTCAATCGAAGAAAACGGAATTGAAAGAATAATTCCATTAAAAAAGAACCAGGTGCTTTTGGATAGCAGTTTTATCGCCCCTGGCAATGTCAGAAAACTCTGTGGCAAGCGTAGGTTGACCCTTGCCCATGAATGTGCTCATCAGATTCTTTTTCAACTGGAATCGGACGCGCAAAAGGCAGCGTGTTGCAAGCTATATGCCGAACGCCGTACATATTCCTTGAGAGATTTGAAATCCAACGAGGATTGGAATGAATGGCAGGCAAATGCTTTGGGAGCCGCTATACTGATGCCGCAGAAGGAAATAGACCTTGCTATGTGGCGTTTTGCACCAGACGGGATTATTCAAAACTATAATGGCTGGCTTCTCAAGCATGACCGTATGGCGGTCGAGATGATGTGTGGCACTTTTGGAGTATCTAAAGCTGCTCTTTTGATTCGTCTCCGTCACCTCGGTTATCTGGAAGACCGACCATACTCAGAATATAGAGAGCCTTGGGAGGTGTGGGAATGAGAAAGAATATCAGAATTCAAGAACCATCACAAGAAATGCAACTGAAAATAATA
>JAAYFA010000145.1 GCA_012728445.1 Clostridiales bacterium
GATAAGGGCGTCGATTAGCGGTGCACGTGCACAGGGGAGAGTCGCGTAACCTGTCATGAATAACGGGACTACCGTAGAAGTAAGCCTGCCTTGCGGCGTGCTTTGAGGGGAATCACAAAGAAAAGGCTACACTCGTAGAAATTTATGGGAATGAGCTTTCGGACGCGGTTTCGATTACCGCCATCTCCACCATTTTTCGCTAAGGTTAAGCAATCCGGGCAAATTCTTAATTTTATTTTAAGAATTTGCTCGGATGCTTGACAAGGCATGTCCGAACATAGTAATATTTCTTAAGTGTGGGAACAGTGTTTTCTGCTTATTATCCTTGCACGAAAATATTTTTGCAGTTTTCAAACAATAGGAAGGGGTTTACTTTATGAAAAAATTACTGACAAAAGGCGTACTATTGGTTTTTATCGTTTCACTCCTATTCTCTTTTGCCGCATGTGGCAAAGACAAAAATGACACAACAACCGGCGTGCCGACAACGAATGCAGAGGCGACTACGGAACTCTCCGTCGAGCAGGTAACCGTGTCCGCACCGCTTTCTGCCGATCAAATTCAGGTTGCGCTTAACAGCGCAGGGGACACCTCCTGGGACGGCGACAATGCGAGTCTTACCGATGGGCAAAAACAAATTCTATCGGGTTATTTTGCCGCTAAGGAAATGACTGTTGAATTTAGAGATGGCAATGTTTATTTAATCGATAAATCCGGTGAGTCGACCGCTCCTTCGGGAGAAACGACTGTTGACGGTGTTGAAGGCACTACGAAGAAGCCATCCGGTGCTGAAGGAGCAACGGTAAAGCCTGCAAAAACAGGATCTTCGGTAACATCTGTTAAACTCAGCGTAAACAATTTAGACATGTATGACCACGAGAGCAAACCCTTATCAGCAACGGTATCTCCTTCTAATGCAAAAGATAAAAGCGTTACTTGGAAATCGGACAACGAAAAGGTTGCAACGGTGACTTCAAGCGGGATGGTTATGTCACAGTCCACCGGAACAGCGAATATCACGTGTACAGCTAACGGTAACAAGGATGCAACTGCCGTTTGCGTCGTTAAGGTTACCAAAGCACCAACCGGAGCGGTACTATCGTATCTTTATAATGAGGGAGAGGAGTTTTTCTTTATTGAAGACGACCCGTGGCAGAGACAATTCGGGTTTAATAGGCTTTACGATACTGCTGCACCCATGACGGTTATGTTTTATGACACAGTGAGAATAAAATTCAACCATGCCGGCAAGGATTGGATGATTCAAATGTGGAAGGGTCAATACGGTTTAGTATTCATCGGTTCCGAAATCGGCGTTTATACCAAAGACCCGAACCAATCGGTGGATCATTATGACTGCGCCAGCGATGCGGATTCTTTAAAGATGGAGATGAGCCTATACAATGGGGATAGCTGGCTTTTTACAAGAACCTATGGAACCTACTGGTGGATTACCGGCTTCGTTCCCGGCTCTCTTGCGAGATTTAAAGATCCCTCAAGCCTGACCGTTCTCGCAAGGATTACGCTGAAAGATAGCGCCATGAAAGATCTTTTTGTAAAAGGTCTCGAAGAAAATGGATTTGGAAGCGGTTACACCGGCTTTTCGACAACGGATACATATAGGACCGAAGGGAACAGTGTTTATTTTAACTGGAAAGGGGCTTCCCCACTAACAAGAATAAGGTTTGATGCCGCCGGCGGTATAGGTGGTACGGATTGGACACCAATGAAATACGGTACAGAGATCACGCCACCTGAAGTAACAAAGGAAGGCTACACCTTTATAGGTTGGAAAAAAGCTTTACGCAGCGAAATTATTACTTTCCCACAGACGGTGCCCTCCGCAGATACAACTTATATTGCGCAATGGAGTAAAGACAGCTAAAAACTCATATAAACGCTAAGCTCTTAAATTCTTATATTTATTTTTAATTTCTGATAAACGCAACAAATAAGTGTTGACAAGCGATTTATCTTGTGGTATTATAATCAAGACTTAAATAGTCACCCACACAAGAAGAAAATATTATTAAAAGGAAGGTAAAAAACATGAAAAAGATTCTAAGCGTTCTCCTCGCACTCACCCTCGCACTTTCCCTCAGCGTAATGTCATTTGCCGCCCCCGCAACCGCCTACGACAAACTTATTGAATTTATTCACTCTGATACCGTTAAAGACGGCTTGAAAACAGTTCTGGACGAGGTTGGTATTTATGACGAAGTAATTGCAGCCGTACATACCGATGACTTCAAAGCGAACTTCAAAGCATTAATAGACGGTGCTGAGAATTTTGACACTGCACAACTCGCAGGCTGGTGGGATGATTTTTTTAAAGAAATTGCAGACAAAACAGGCGTAGAAATTGAAGATGTTAAAAAAGCTCTTGAAAAGACCGGACTCTTTGAC
>JAAYFA010000079.1 GCA_012728445.1 Clostridiales bacterium
GGATTATTCCGCACTGGATACCGAAAAGGTGGCATTCCAATACGTTGATTTCCTCTTTGACGGTGACGATCTACTTTTCTTATCGCGCACAGCCTTTAATGATGCCTTCAGTTTTCACAACAGTAATTATTGTACATTTCACCGAGTAAAGGAATTCAGAGGTTTGTTATGAAACTTTTAGCCATTGAAACATCCTGTGACGAAACCGCCGCCGCCGTTGTGGAAGACGGCAGAACGGTTCTTTCAAGCGTCATTGCCTCCCAAGTGGAAGAACACATCCTCTATGGCGGTGTTGTGCCGGAGATTGCGTCCAGGCGGCATGTAGAGGCCATTTGCGGGGTTGTCCGTGCCGCAATGCAAGGCGCAAGTTGCGATTTTAAAGATTTAGACGGTATTGCCGTTACTCATGCGCCGGGGCTTATCGGTGCGCTGTTGGTCGGTGTCAACTATGCAAAAGGATTGTCCTATGGGCTTGGTTTGCCGCTAATACCCGTGCACCACCTGCGCTCCCACATCGCCGCAAACTATATTTGCCATAAGTCGTTGGAGCCGCCTTTTCTTTCGCTTGTGGTGTCAGGCGGTCACAGTCATATTATTGAGGTCAAGGACTATACCGAATTTAAGGTAATCGGCCGCACCCGTGACGACGCAGCCGGTGAGGTGATGGATAAAGTCGCACGTTCTCTGGGAATTCCTTACCCCGGTGGCCTTAATTTGGACAAGGCGTCCCAAGGCGGCAGTGACGCGGCGTACAAGTTTCCCCGCCCGCGGGTTGATGGTAGACCGTATGACTTCAGCTTTTCGGGGCTTAAAACCGCGGCACTCAACCTCATCAACAGCGCAGGGCAGCGTGGAGAAGAAATTGAGACTGCGGATTTCGGCGCCTCGTTTATCAACGCCGTCGTCAACTGCCTTACGGAAAACACCGAGCAAGCAGCAAAGGATTTGGGGTATAAGAAAATTGTACTCGCAGGCGGCGTTTCCGCCAACTCCCGGTTGAGGAGCCGCTTTGTCGATGTTTGCAAGAAAAACGACTGGGCACTTTTCATGCCGGAGATTTCCCTTTGCGGGGATAATGCGGCCATGGTGGGGGCACAAGGATATTATGAATTTTTAAAAAACAACTTTGCGGATTTATCGCTCAACGCTTGCGCATCCAGTCAAATTGAAGGCTGAAACAGGCTAAAAATGGTTATTTTTGCAAGATTGAAGTCTGATTTATTCATTTTTACCGAAATATTCCATTAAAATCGTTAAAAGTTTACATTTGGTCAATTGAAAAAAACACGAAGAACGGTTATACTTTTTTAGTAATGTGGAAGAGCAGTTGCGAAATTCAATTTTGAGCAAGGAAATTGAGTTATGCAACTTGCAGTTGTATATTTTCAGGCTTTCAATTAGTTTGCTTGATTAAATAAATGAATGATACAAGGAGAAATAGGACTATGAAGTATGAAGCGATTTTAAAGGCTCGCATGAGCAGCGAAAGCTACGAAAAGATTGCCGCACTCAAAAACCCAAAAGTGATGGAGTTTATCGGCTCTTTTGTCGAGCACTGCGACCCGGCGTCCGTCTATGTTTGCAACGACAGCGAAGCGGATGTTCAGTATGTGCGCGATCAGGCGTTGAAGCTTGGCGAAGAGCATTTGTTGCATGAGGCAAAGCACACCATTCACTGGGATTCTTACGCCGACCAAGCGCGCGATAAAGACGGTACCCGCTTTATGGCTTACAAAGAAAACCTGGAAAAAATGGAAGCCCTCAACGCCGTTGAATACGAAGAAGGCTTAAACGAAATTATGGGCATTGCCAAAGGCATCATGAAGGGCAAACCTGCAGTCGTGCAGTTTTTCTCGGAAGGCCCGACGGAAAGTCCTTTCACCATTCCCTGCGTTCAATTTACCGACAGCTGGTATGTTGCACACTCCGAATTCATCTTGTACCGTTCGGCTTATACGCATTTCCTAAAGATGAAAGAAAACGAGAAAGACGATTTCTTCCGCTTTCTCCATTCAGCCGGTGACCTGGATGAAAACGGCAACACCGTCAACTTGAATAAGAGAAGAATTTATATGGATACACAAAATAATATCGTGTATTCTATGAACAATCAGTACGCGGGCAATTCGATCGGGCTGAAAAAACACTCCATGCGTCTTGCCATCAACAAGTCCGGTCAAGAAGGCTGGCTGTGCGAGCATATGTTCATCATGGCTGCGGTAGATAAAGAAAAGGGCAGAATGACCTATTTCAGCGGCGCTTACCCTTCCGCTTGCGGCAAGACCTCGACTGCCATGATACCCGGCGAAAAGATTGTCGGCGACGATATTGCATATTTACGCAACATAAACGGCGAATTTCGCGCTGTTAATGTGGAGTTTGGTATGTTCGGCATTATTAAAGATGTCAACGCAGAGGACGACCCCCTTATTTTTGAAAACTTGATGAAGAACCAGGAAATCATATTTTCCAACGTTTTAAAAGGCCCCGACAACAAGCCTTATTGGCTTGGCATGGGTGTGGAAGCACCGACACAAGGCCGCAACCACTTTGGTGACTGGACCAAGGGCGTGAAGGACGCAAAGGGTAAAGAAGTGGGTGTAGCCCACGGTAACGCTCGCTATAC
>JAAYFA010000292.1 GCA_012728445.1 Clostridiales bacterium
ATACTGCAAAAGCCACGAAACAAGACCTTCGCTAACTGCAGCTTGAACCTTTATGACGAAGTGCTCGTCTCCGTCCGCCTTCAAAGGCATCTCACTGCCAAAGCGGTCTAAAATCTCATCGATTATTGAATTTGAACATCGCAACTCGATTTGGTTGACTTCGCCGGAATACATATTGAACATTTTGCTTGCATAATCCGTTGCATCAAACACATGCTTATATTCCGACACTTCCGCAAAACTTCTCGCCTTCTCTTCAAGTATCTCTATCTTTTTCATTCTGTCAAGCCTTGTATGCATGAGGTTATCATATTTTGGGTTATTGCAAATCAAATAATAACGGTCATTAATCCAGACAAGTGCATATGGGTTCACCATAAACTTTTTTTCTTCATTGGACGTTGTCATTTTTTTCGTCAGTTTTCTTTTCTTATAACTAAACTCTATTTGCATCCCTTGCCGGATAGCTTTATTAATAGTGTCGATGATATAGTACATCTCTTCATTGTCACATTTTAACTTGTTTTCAATAAAAACTTGGCTTTGCATATCCTCGGCCTGGCTTCGGCTGACTAGTCTGTAGAGTTTATCTTTAAGCGCTATGGTTTTCTTGTTTGATATAAAATTGGCCGCCTGAATCGCGTCGATTAACAAGCGCACCTCCGCTATTTCATATTGCCGCGAAGCCATAAAGAACCCCCGGTGAGGTGATTTCGCATTGATGACGTCAAGCCCAAATTGGGTCAGCGTGGCAATATCTGTATAAATAGATTTTCGTTCTGCCTGTACACCGTAATCCTCCAACTTTTCGCAAAGCTGTTTTGCTGTCAAGACATGGTCCTCATCCGAATAGTGCCACAGAATATCCAACAAGTAAAGTAATTTGAGCTTTGAACCCGGTTTCCCGGCCATAAAGACACCGCCCTTTTCTCATGTAAATTTGGATTATTGTCATAGAACCAGTTTTTCGTTTAAAGCCTTGACCGTGTGCGCATCTAGCTTCATTATTTCTCGATCATACGTTAGGATGCCATTCACCTCATTTTCAACATCGCTTACCTGGGTATAAACAGTTGCACTAAGACCTTTTTTGACCAACGGAATAATTTGCCGCTCCATTAACTTTTTATAAGCTTTGGTCAGAGATGCTTCATCCTTAAACATCCTGTAACCAAAGCATTTTTTAATGTTCCACACATGGCCGCTTACCACTCTGCTATAACCACCAAACTCGCTTAACACAAAAGGACGAGCATCGGGCTTCGGCCGCTTGACGGGGAAGATATACCGATGAACACTTTGCAATTGTTCGCCGCCTTGGTCGTGCCACCCGCTGGCGTGGTCCACCACACGGCTGCTGTCATAGACCATAACCGCACCGGCAATCTCTTTGGCGTCAAACTGTCCCCAACCCTCGTTAAAAGGCACCCAGCAGCCGATAGAGACCGTGTTATACAAACCCTCTATCATTTCAAACAACTCTGATTTAAACTGCTCTCTTGCCGCAGGATTTGACCGTTTGAAGCGCTTGTAGTCATTATCCTTGACATGAATACCCAAAATCGGTAAAACACCGGCAAGAAAATTACCGATGTACGCCCCGCCGCTGATCATATCTTGCCAAACAATCATACCCAAACGGTCGCAGTGGTAATACCAACGCAGCGGCTCGATTTTGATGTGCTTACGCAGCATGTTAAAGCCGAGGTCCTTCATACTCTGAATGTCATAAATCATCGCTTCGTCCGATGGTGGCGTTAATAACCCGTCGCTCCAGTAGCCTTGGTCAAGCAAGCCATTTTGAAAGTAAGGCTTGTTGTTTAAGAAAAGTCTTGGGATGGACGAAGAATCCATCGCCACACTAAACTTTCGCATCCCGAAATAGCTTTCCACACAATCGCACAATGTTCCATCTTTATAAAGCTCCAAGTGTAAGTCATACAAAAAAGGTGATTCCGGGCTCCACAGCCTGAGATTTGGAATAGTGATAGAAGCGTTACAGGTTATTTCTTGTGATATGATCTGCTTGCCATTTTCACAAACAATCGCTTTAATCAACGTGTTATCTGCCTGAGCGCCGGCGGTAATCGTCGTTGTAATCTGAATGGTAGAGGTATCAATGTCCGGCAAAAGTTTTATTTTATGGATGTAGCACGAGTCCACCGGTTCTAACCAAACCGTTTGCCAGATACCGGATGTGGCGGTATACCAAATGCCCCGAGGGTTCATCACTTGTTTGCCTCTTTGCTGCCAACCTGCATCCGTCGGGTCATAAACGCGAACAACAAGCTCGTTCTCACCGGTTTTGAGGAAAGCCGTTATATCGAAAAAAAACGCACAATAACCGCCTGTGTGCTCACCGACCGGCTTGCCGTTAATATAAACGCGGCACTGCCAGTCCACAGCGCCAAAATGTAAAATAGCATTTTTATCGTTAAAACTTTCATCCAGTGAAAAGAAACGTCGATACCACAAGCAACTGTCGGGCATCAATGGTTTTCGAACACCGGAAAGTGCGCTTTCAAATGAAAACGGAACAAGGATTTTGCCGTCATAATCCACCGGTGTTTCTGCCTCAGAAGCAGTTATCGCATAATCATATTGTCCATTTAAGCACGACCAGTTTTTGCGTACGAGCTGCGGGCGCGGATACTCCGCAAGCGGACAATCTTTGTTAATCTTTTCAGACCAGCGGGTTTTTAAGGCACTCGTCATTGGCAATTTTCCCCTTACTTGATATAATTCATTGCCGAGGAAACCGATTGGGCTTTATTGATAACAATATTACCCCAAGAGGAGCCTTTTTGTCAACAATAACGAGAGAGTATTTGTCCCTCCGCCTGCGTTTTTGTTGATGGAGGGATATAAATGGTACTTGATTATTCCATTACATAAATGCTTGCAATGGCGTTTGTGTTTTGTTATAATATGGCGTCAGTAATACCGAGTGTGCAAAGCACCAAATATGCGGGTATGGTGAAATTGGCATACACGTTGGATTTAGGATCCAATGGCCGTGAGGCTGTGCAGGTTCAAGTCCTGTTACCCGCACCAAAAACCGGAGCGCAACCATTTCGTGGTTGCGCTCCGGTTTTTTTGGTAAGCGTTCAGGACTTGAACCATTTCAAGTTACTGTTACACTAGCCCCACTTTAAAAACATTCTAATCTCCAATTACGAGCAGTAATGCTTTTTACCGTTGAAACTGTCATGGAACAGATTGTATCGCAGAGTCGACCAACAACATTTTCGAGTGTTTGAAAGACTGAATTTTCTCTCTGCTTCAATTCGCTCGCTCTCATCGATGTAGTCTTGCCTTTTGTTTCGAATTTCAACTTTCTTCGGTCTGCCGAGTGCAGGTCCCGAAAGCCGAATATTCCATTCTTTAGCGTATTTCAGGTTGTCGCGGTTGCGGTAAATCTTTTCTGCCAGCACCCGTTCCGGATAACTTCCCGTTCTTTGCTTGTATCGCTCAATAGCTTCAATCAATACAGTCGATTGAAACTGAGAATCGGCCCGGAAAACAAATGAATTAACAACGTTAATTTTCCACCCTGCCGAGCACGATCTTCGTTTCTTCCTGCGGTTTGTCACCAATTTCGATTGCGTTAAGGAACTCTTCCGCTGCGGCGTCAAAAAGCTCTTCGTGTTCGGCGTAAAGGGTGGCAAGCGGTTCGCCGCGTTGTACTTTTGCGCCTATTTTATTCTCTAACATAATACCGGCGGCGAAATCAATGTTGTCTTCTTTTTCTGCTCTGCCGGCACCGAGCATGGCGGAGGCAATGCCGCAGTTTTCGGTGTTCATTTTTGTGATGTAGCCATCTTTGCGGGCGGTTACCGTGCGGAAATACCTTGCGGTGCTGAATTTGCCCGTATCTTCAATAAAAGATGCGTCCCCACCCTGGGCGGTTACCATTTTCTTCAGGCATTCAAGCGCTGTGCCGCTGTAGATGGCCTGCTTTGCCATCGCCTTACATTCGTCGAGCGTGCCTTTATCCGCGATGTACAGCATGTTTGCGGAGAGAATAACGCAAATTTCCGTCAAGTCCTCGGGCCCGATGCCCTTGAGTGTATTGACCGCTTCAACAACTTCCAAAGAGTTGCCGATGGCGCAGCCAAGCGGGACATCCATATTCGTTATGAGCGCCACCGTTCGGAAGCTCAAGCCCTCGCCGATGGAAACCATTGTTTTTGCCAGCGTTTCCGCTTCTTTATAAGTCTTCATAAAAGAACCGCTGCCCACCTTAACATCCAATAACAAGCGGTGGGAACCGGATGCTATTTTTTTACTCATGATGCTTGAGGCAATAAGCGGGATAGAATCGACTGTGGCCGTTGCATCACGCAAGGCATACAGCTTTTTGTCCGCGGGTGCAAAATGACCGGATTGACCGATAACGCACAAGCCTGTGCGATTGACGATTTCAATGAATCTATCCCTATCAATGCTCGTTTGCAAGCCGGGGATGGATTCCAGCTTATCTACCGTGCCGCCCGTGTGCCCAAGTCCCCTGCCGGACATTTTGGCGACTTTTACGCCACAGGCGGCGACTATTGGGGCGATGACTAAAGTCGTTTTATCCCCTACGCCACCGGTGGAGTGTTTGTCCACTATAATGCCTTCGATAGCCGACAAATCGGCTCTTTCACCGGAGTTTACCATCGCCATGGTTAGGTCCGTCGTTTCACGCGGGTTCATGCCGCTAAAATAGATGGCCATGAGCAGTGCGGAGGCCTGATAGTCCGGAATGCGACCGGCTGTATATTCGGCAATAAAATACTCAATCTCTCCCGTGGATAAAAATCCACCGTCGCGTTTTGTCTTGATAATGTCGTATATCCGCATTGTATGCTCCTTTTTTAATGCCCACTCTTATCATACGGTTGGCCTGCAGCCCTTGGCGCCTGTGAGCGTCTGGACGAAAATGCCAGTACAACAAGGGTCGCTATGTAGGGTATCATTTTATAGATTTCGCTGGATATGGTCAAATCTTTAATAAATGGAATGGAGGAATATGCGGCGGCGACTGTTTTTAGAATACCAAAAAACAGCGCAGAGTAGAATATTCGCCACGGTTTCCATTGGCCAAAAATTAATACCGCCAACGCCAAAAATCCATACCCGGCAACATCTGCGTTAAAGTCTGTGGAAGTCGGAACGACAAAGACCAAGCCACCGATTCCACCGAGCATACCGGAGATCATCACCCCGGCATAACGAATTTTATATACGCTGATACCGACGGCATCGGCAGCTTGCGGATGTTCACCACAGGCCCTCAAGCGCAGACCGAATCTTGTTTTATAAAGTACGATCGCCGACACTACAAGGATACCAAACCCGATATAGGTAGTAATATAAGCATTTTGAAATAGCATCGGTCCTATAACCGGAATTTTACCCAAAACGGGAACGGACCTGATGTGAAATTGATTTTTAAAGGGAATCTGTTGCACGCTCCTGATCATTCTTGCGACATAGATTGCCACTGCGGGTGCCAGCATATTAAGTGCCGTACCACTGATTATCTGGTCCGCCTTCATATTGATGGACGCATAGGCATGAAGCAGAGAAAACAGGAGACCGGACAAACCCGCAATCAAAATCGCAAGAATTAAGAGCCACTGACCGTGAATCTTGTCCTGAGTAAAAAAAACAAAAAGAATACTGACAAAAGCGCCCATAATCATAATACCTTCAAGCGCTATGTTTACCACACCACTGCGTTCCGAGAACATGCCGCCGAGCGCTACGATTAAAAGAGGGATTGCAAAGAACATCGTTTGCTGGGAGAGAAAATACAAAACTTGCATACCCGTCATTGCCCGTCGCCCCCTTCCGCCGAAGATTGTTGAGGTTCTTTGTCACTTTTGTCTGCCTGCACAGCATCAGAAGAAAGCTCTTTTGGTTTTTCATTATTTTCTCTTTGCCGACTTAACAGAATCCTGCTGAGGAATGATTTGAAAAGAAGGGCAAAGGCACTAAAGTAAATAATAAACGCCGTAATGATGTTGATAACCTCCGGCACAAAATCAAATTGTTGGAGGTAAAAACCGCCCACCGTAATATTCGCAATAAACAAGGCGGAAAACAGGATGCCGATGGGATTAGAC
>JAAYFA010000173.1 GCA_012728445.1 Clostridiales bacterium
GAAATGAGGGCGATAAGGATGATTTACTAACAATAACTATAATATTTTTTTGAGCATATGTCAATTATTGATTTGACAGTAATTGATAAGAATCGGTCTTCTTGCCAAATGAGTTGCAAAAGAAAATAAGACAGATCTTATCAATCTGACTTATGTCCTTTTGGGTAGTGGCTTACAGCTCGGCTAAGCGGTTGTTGATTTCCTCAAGTCTGTCCTGCAACAGTTTTGCCTGCTTGTTTAAAAATTCTTTGTCGTCAATTGGCAATCAATTTGCTTGACCAAACCCTGCAAAGCGACCACGCATCTGCGCTCCGCGTGCAAAAGAGTCTCTTCTGTTACTTTTACCTCTTCCGCAACCAAAGCCGCCGCCTTGGTTTGCAAACCTTGGGGTTGCTACACCTGCGCAAGTTCCTGCACCTCTGCCTGTCATCGGCCCCATTCCCATAGGACCGCTTCCATCTCCTCTAGGCATAATTTTCACCTCCATTCAAAAAATCATGTTTGTGATTAAAACTTATTTGTTATATTTGTCATCACGGTTTGCTAACTTGTAAGCGATGTAAGCACCACCGGAGACAAGTCCTGCCAGCAATAGCGTTTGCCACTGCTGCGTTCTTTTGCCTTGATTGATATTGCGCTTACCCCAAGTGTTTAAATAACCCGGTTGATGACTACCTGCGCAGTAACCGGCTCCTCGCCCCGTCATGGGACCCAAACCGTTTGGACCTGTTCCATCACCTGTCGGCATTTTTAAAACCTCCCTTTAAATGTTTAACGAATTTATTTTTCGGCGGGCTTTTCGACGCTTTTGCCATTTTGTAAAGGGCCTGTCCCTGTTCCCGGGACACAAGTACTTTCGCCACTGGCAATAATCGTGCCGTTTGTGACCGACTCAAGGACGGAGCCTATCTCGCCGGAAATGCCGGCAATAACTTGAATGCCATGCTCGTCAAATAGTTCTGCTGCTCTAGTGCCAATGCCGTTGCAAATAATACGGCGAACTTGTTTATCCGATAAAAAGTCTACAATATCGTCTTTCGTATAGTCTTTGGTCAAAAATTTTTCGCTTTCAACTATTTTGCCGGCTATGATATCAGCGATGATGAATTCCGGTGCTTTTCCATAGTGCTTGGCTACAAAGTTTCCATTTGTTGAAATTGCAATTTTCATTTGTGCAAACTCCGTTTCATATTATTGGCGTTATTAGCATATGCCCATTACCATCATAACGTAGTAAAGGGCATATGTCAATAACTATTTTAAATAATTTTGGTGTTTGTAAGAAAATGTCGCAACTTAACTCATTTGCATCTATCCTTTTGGGAAAAAGGGTGGTTCAAACATCCGTTTTTCATAGGAACCGGTGCGCTGGTATCCGTTCATTGGAGCTATCAAGACTTAATAGGGCGTTCCAATCTTGTGCGAAAAACAATAGGAATTGATGACAAGTGGACAGAAAGCTAAACATCGTCATATTCGGTGGAGGCGGCATCATTTCCGCCCATGCGCCGGGTTTTACCCGATTGGATGATAGTTGCGATGTTGTCGCGGCGGCTGAACCTAGTCCCGCCCGCCACGAGGAAATGCGTCCCAAAAACATGATATTCGGGTGGGGCTGTCCAACCGAGTTCTTCAACGGTGTTGGACAGCTCCGTTTCTTTTTATGCTTTGAAAATAGGCAGTAGCAACGACATTTGTCTTGGATTAGTATAACAAGCGGTCTGAAAAAAACTTCTTGACTTTAACGGTTTAAAGTGATATAGTTTTTTTACTGCTTGATAGAACCTTGATTCGTGTATCAACTTTGCAAAAAAATGTCTGCTTGTCCGGAAGGGCTAACGCCCTTTATATAAACAAATTTATTGCTTCGATCCTGCTCGTTGTTGCGATGGTCTTGTCCTTGGCAGCATGCAACGAAAAAACCGACACCACCACCACAAAAAACGCTGCGGCAAAAATCTATAATGTAGGTATTGTACAGCTGGTTCAGCACCCGGCACTTGATGACGCAACCAAGGGTTTCAAAGAAGCGCTGACAGCGAAGCTTGGCGACAAGGTTAAATTTGACGATCAAAATGCGTCCGGTGACACGGCTGTTTGCGCTACCATCAGCAACCAGTTTGTAGCTTCGAAAGTTGACCTCATTATGGCAAATGCCACACCGGCTCTTCAGGCGGCCCAGACTGCGACGAGTACTATCCCCGTCCTCGGCACTTCCGTGACCGATTACGCGACAGCACTTGGGTTAACGGACTGGACAGGCAAAACAGGCAAGAACATCTCCGGCACTTCCGATTTAGCCCCGCTGGACAAACAGGCCGATATGCTTAAGGAGATTTTCCCGAACGCCAAGAACGTCGGTATTCTTTACTGTTCGGCAGAGCCAAACTCCAAGTATCAATCCAAAATTATCACAGCGGACCTCACCGCTATGGGCTACGCCTGCAAGGAGTACACTTTTACCGACTCCAACGATGTGCAGGCTGTGACCACGATTGCAGCTTCTGAATGCGATGTAATTTATGTCCCGACTGATAACACCGTCGCCTCTAATACCGAAATAATCAAAAACGTCTGTGTTCCAAAAGGTATTCCGATTATTGCGGGCGAAGAAGGCATCTGCAAAGGCTGCGGTGTTGCAACACTTTCCATCAGCTATTACGACTTAGGCTATGCGACGGGCGAAATGGCTTATGAAATTCTTGTAAACGGCGCTGACCCGGCTACCATGGATATCCGGTTCGCCCCAAAGTTTACCAAACTGTATAATCCTGAAATCAGCGCGACGCTGGGTATTACCTTGCCTGCTGATTATACCGCGATTGATATGGCGTCCTAATTTCTCCTCTTACAAGCCGTATGCGGTGCCTCA
>JAAYFA010000120.1 GCA_012728445.1 Clostridiales bacterium
CACGCTACGTCGGAACGCATTTTATGCGTTCCATGCCTGTACCGGGTTGTGCGATTCGGCAAGTCTTTGCCGTAGGGAACGCATTGCATGCGTTCCGCGTCAATGTTTATCCCATCCTATCCGGCTCCCGTTTTGTTCGTTGGCGCCGGCCAAATCTGTCACGGTTTAAACAGTTTTAAATATTTCACTTAATCTGTCCTGAAAATCTGCACGGGAATACCCCTTGCATTAAATAAATTGGCCTCGTTGTTCATGTTGCAAAATGCATAAGAAAATCCGGTCGGATTCGGCACAATTGCGGAAAATAGCCGCACTTTGTTATTGCAGAAAACAATCGCATCGGCCGGGAAAGATTCCCGATTCGCCCCCCAAACTCTGAAACCCCTTATCGGTTCATTGTTTGGCGTAGCAAGACCGCCATAGGCGTTGGCACATTCGGCAATGATTTCACCGGATTCGATCTTAAAAGCGCCGAAAAACGGAACAAAATTTTCGTGCGTAAAACCCCAAAACAGCTCCACAGCTCTTTCGGCCAGTGGAATTTTATCCGTGGGATGGATGGGGTTTTCATCCCAGACCTCCGTTTCGCCATACCGCAGCGAAATATCGTAAGTCGGCATGCTCACGACAGCCGTACTATGGCATTTCGCAAACTCATTGAAAACTTCATTCACCCGGGCGCCGCCTATACGCTCCTCCGGCTTTTCGAAGGGCTCATTGTAAAGGAATGGCGTAATATTGGTTAACACCGTCGGAAGTGTCTTCTCGCCAAAGCGGAAGATTTTTGAATACTCTTTGATAAACGCATCCATTTCCTTCGCGAAAAGGCTCATGCTCTTGCCGACCTGGCTTTCGCCCTGGTACCAAACAAGGCCCGAAATATTCATGTTAGCAAGCGGTGCAATCTTCATATTGAACAACACGGTTGTGTTATTATATCCTTGCTTTTTGAGCTCTGCAAACAATACTGCGTCGCCCTCGTTTGCTAAGACTCTGTTTTCGAGCATTTCTCTTTTAAGCTCCGCATCTTGTTCAATAGACTGCCGGCTCATCCAAGTTTCTATCACCGTGCCACCGTGGGACGTGCTTAATATGCCCACCGGAACTTGTTCCTCACCACTGTTGAGTTTTTCAAACATCCCCTTGGCAAAAACCAGACCGACTGCCGTGACATCTTTTAAGGCACCCAAATGATCGGCCCTCACCCAAGGACCACCGCGTTCGGGTGAAAAAACAGGCGTCATCGCACAGTTTTCGGGGTCGCAGGGGGCCACAGCAGGAGTATAAATCCTTATATAAGGATTCGGCTTCGCAGTGAGTATTTCTTCCCTTCTATAAATATCCCTGACAATCATATCCATATTGGACTGTCCACCGGCAAGGTACAGGCGACCAAACAAGATGTTCTTTACCTCTTTACTGTCTTTCCCTGCTTTAATCTCCAGGGAATATTCATCAAAGGACGGTGCGACGCCTTCAAACTCCGCAACAAAAGACGTGTCTTCTGCAGGGTATACGGTTGCGGTTCGAACCGCTTGGCCGCTTTTGTCTAAAAGGGTGATTTCAACCTTGTTGAGATAGGGTGACAGCCCCCAAATGATAAGAGGCTTGTCGGCCTCGAACAGCATGTCATCTTTAAATATATCCGGTAAGGTTAACTCCGTCACTACCGGGATGCTTATCCTCTCAAATTCGGTCTTGCCGTCGTTGATACTTTTGGGCGCTTCGCCTTCCACCTTTGCCAAAGCTTCTGTTTCGAGCATATATTCAAATCCTTTCCGTTTCCGGCAATTTATCCTTTATATCGTCGTTTCTGTCTCTCAATCAATTCATTCATTCTATGTATTCAGATATTTTCCAAATTAAATACAGGGGTATGTTTTTAATTTCTCCATTTGAAACATTTTTCATGGATGTTTTTACCGAAACTTTTGGATTGTATTTTTTCCTGTATTGTGCAAGAGATTTCGCCTTGTCATTCCGCTCAGATTTTACTTCGATAGGGACAATGCCTGCCTTTGACTGAATGACAAAGTCAACTTCTGCCATGTTGCCGGACTTCCAATAAAAAGGTGTTTCATTTTTTGATGCAAGCAACTCGTTTAGTACAAAGTTTTCTGTCAAAGCACCTTTGAACTCTTTATAGTTTTCGCTCTTTTTAAAAACTTCCATTGCCGGCAGACCTGACATTTTTCTCATTAAACCAATATCCGCAGCATAAAGCTTAAAAAATGTTTGGTCCGCATAAGATGAAAGCGGCAGAAATGGTTTCTCGATTTTCATAACCTTGTAGGCAAGACCTGCACCGATAAGCCACTCAAGCGCATCCTCCAAATCTTTTGCACGCATTCCTTTTCTAACTTGGCTGAAAATGAACTTGCTATTTTCTTTGGCAAGTTGCTCGGGTATAGACCGCCAAATGGCTGAAAGCTTCGGAAAATCTTTTACAGGTGCGTGCTTAGCAAAATCTAACTCATAGCTGTCTAAAATCCTTTTCTGCACCTCTTCAAGTTTTTCAATATCCTTTGTTTTAACCCAGGTCGAAACTGCCTCCGGCATCCCCCCTGTAACATAGAATGTTTTTAGGTAATTTTCAAGCTTTTCGGTAAAGAGTTCAGAAACCTTTTCACCCACCGGTAATTTCACCATGTATTCAACAAGCAAGTCCTCACCATTCGCCTGCAAAAATTCAATAAAGTTCATCGGCAGGAGTGTTAAAAAATCAACCTTGCCAACCGGAAAAGAAAATGGTTTTGAAAGAGCAATTCCCAAAAGCGAACCTGCGCAGACAATATGATATTCCGGAGCGTTTTCGCTAAAATACTTTAGAGAGGTCAATGCTCGGTTGCAAAACTGTATTTCATCAAAAATAATCAGCGTTGTCTTCTTCTCTATGGTTTTTTTACGAAAAATTCCAAGTTCCGATATGATTCTTTCAACATCAAGGTCTCCGTCAAAACGTGCCAGAAGCGAGTCTTCACCTTCGAAGTTGAAATAAGCAACATCTTCGTAGTATTCATTGCCAAACTCCTTTAAAAGATATGTTTTACCACATTGCCGCACACCTCTTACAATAAGAGGTTTTCGTCCTTCTTTCTCCTTCCAGCGAACAAGTTCCTTTTTTAATTTTCTATCCATTTTCGCTCCTTCACTGCGTTTTTGATATGAATAATGCAGTTATTTTTGCGTTTTACCCACTTATTATAATACTTACGCGAAGTTTGTCAAGTTTTCGGACGCAAATCGCACAACAATAACAACTTTCTTCATAAAGAAAAATGCCGCAAAAGTGATAAAAAAGGTTCTTTCAAAGACACAACTTTCTATCGCTCTGTCTGCGTATCCATAAACCGCATAAACATTTGCCAATTGTAACAGCTTAAAAAATGGGTTCCGGACCGCAGATGGTAGCCGATATCCCATGCGTGTAAAAATTCGCCGGGTTCAATAAATCGGTTGTTATGCACAAGTCCTTTTTTGCCCAACAACTTGTAGGCATCGCTTGCCGCAACGCACGCAAAGAACTCACTGTATGGGTCAGCCCAATTATCCTCCGACCCACTTGCGACATACACCGGACGCGGGGCGAGCAAAGCCAAAAGCCAATGTTGGTCAAAAGGCAGGTCCTGCTCTTTGCCAATATATTTTTGATAACTTTTGCAAAACCAATACGGGAAGCGG